>DASVPJ010000001.1:0-252065 GCA_036382875.1 Mycobacteriales bacterium | reverse complement strand
CACGGTCAGCCGAGCGTTAGCGTGTCCCACGAGACCTCCGAGCGGTGAGTGACCTTCGACAGCCACACACCTCCTCGGAGGTCTCACCTTCGATCAAGCCGACTCGCCGTTGTCACCAAGACTGCGAGTCAGGACATCTAGGCCCTGCTACGCCGCCTCGACCGCCCCGGCGTCGGCGAGGCCGGCCAGCGTCGTCGCGACGAACGACGTCACGTCGTCCGCGCCCAGGCCGGTCAGCTCGGCGAACCGCCGCGCCAGCTCGGCCTCGGGCCGGCCGTCGGCGAGCAGCCACAGCACCGCGGCCGGGCGCAGCAAGGCGCACTCCTGGGCGCCGGCGAGCCGCAGCATCGCGTCGGTCGCGACGAGCGTGACGTAGGGGCTGCGGCGCGGCCCGTCGCCGCGGTCGCCGGCGGTCCAGACCCGGCCGGCCTTGAGCAGGGTCGCGGCCTGCAGGCCGTTCGCGACGAGCAGCGTCTCGCGGGTGCGGCGTTCGAGCGCCGCGTCGTCGCCCGCGGGCAGCGCGGCGAGGCGGCGCACGTCGTCGAGGCACGGCGCCAACGCCTCGACGCGGGCGAGGCGGCGGGGAAGGAACTTGCGCGAGCGGTACGGGTCGCCGGCCGCGAGCAGCGCGGCATCGAGGGCGTACTCCAGCGCCATCTCCGCGGCGGCCGCCGCGGTGAGCCAGTCGCCGGACCGCGCGGCGCCCGCGGCGTCGCGCACCGAGAGCGAGCCGATCGTGGCGGCGGCGGCCGAGGAGAGCGCGTCGACGCGCGCCGGGTCGAGCCGCGCGCGCAGCGCGTCGAAGCGCGGCGTCGAGCGGACGTAGCGGCCGCGCAGCAGCTCGGTCACCCGCCGGTGCGTGGACACCACGACCTCGGCGGCGACCGACGCGGACGCGTCGGGCAGCGCGTCGCCGGTGTAGAGGTCGCACAACGGCAGCAGGTCGCCGTACGCGCGCAGCTCGCAGTGCAGCGCGACGTCGCGCCCCTCGACGCTGCGCTCGCGCGAGCCGTCGCCGAGCACGCCGTCGTCGTAGACGACCGTCAGGTCCACGTCGGAGAGCGCGTTGCCGAGGCCGAACGCGCGGCTGCCGCCGAGGTACGCGGCCAGCGGCGGGCCGAGTGGTTCGAGCAGTCGCAGCGCCTCGGCGACGAGCGCCAGCTCCTCGTCGCCGAAGCCCGCGGGGACGTACGAGGTCAGCGGACGGTGCTCGCGCCGTAGACCTTCCAGACGTTGCGCGAGGAGTCGTGGCCGTGGGTCAGCGCCTCGCGGATCTTCTTCACGATCTCCGGCTCGCCGATCGCGGCGCCGGTCACCAGGCGCAGCTCGTCGTCGTTGAGGGGGAGCAGGGGCTCCTGCATGGGGGTGCCTCCGTCGAGGGACGAATGGGGCGGATCGGGCGAGTGTACGGAGCGCCCCCCGCCGTGTCAGCACCCGTTCGTTTGTCGCATCGGGAGAACCCGCGCCGCCCGGGGGGCCGGCCGCAGGTGGCGCCGCCGCCGCGGCGAATCCGACGGCAGCCCGCGCGTGCACCTGTCGCCGCGCGCTCCGAGGGGGGTCCTCATGAGGCTGTGCCGCCGCCTGCCCGCCGCGGTCTCCGCGCTGACCGGCGTGCTCGCCGCCGTCCTCGTCGCCACGCCCGCGGCGGCGTTCGACCGGACGTCGGACTCGACGTTCGGCTACGACGTGACCGCCCGCGCGCGGGACACGCTGTTCACCTCGGCGTCCGCCGTGTGGAACGTCGCCGCCGCGACCCAGCACGTCGCGGGCGAGGCCGGGTCGGCGACGACCTGGCTCTCGCTCGGCGGCGGCTGCGTCGCGGACGACTGCTGGGCGGTGCGCGACCCGCTGGTCGCGACGCTCGGCACCGAGGCCGCCGTCTCGGCGTCCGGCGCCGTGACGTACCGCGCCTGGTACGGCGGGACGCTCGGGCGGACCACCGTCCCGCTCGCCGTCGCCGCGGGCGACGAGGTGCGCGGGACGATCGCGCGCGTCCCCGGCGTCGCGCCGTTGTGGCGCCTGACGCTGGAGAACCTCACGGCCGGCACGTCGTGGTCCACGACCCAGGCGGCCACCAAGCCGGTCGCGCTGAGCGCGCGGTTCATGGTGGAGACGACGCACTACGCGGACGAGTTCGGCTACACGTACCCGACGATGCCTACGCTCGCGGACACCCGGTTCGACGAGATCCGGCTCAACGGCGCCGCCGTGTCGCTGCGCCCCGAGGAGCGGGTCTGGCTCGTCGCGTACATGGACCTCGACGTCGTCGCCGCGCCGTCGTCACCGCAGCCGGACGGCGACGGCTTCGGCGCCTGCGCCTGGGCGACGTCGTGCGCGGTGCCGCCGAACCGGTAGGCCCGCCGCCGGTGTGTCACATCCGCGCGGCCCGCGGTGCTCTACGGATGTGCATGCCGTAGGGCAGTCTGGGACGGCCACCCGACCGCGACGCGAGGAGGCCGTGCAGGTGCGGGCTCGACCCGGCGCGGTCCGGCACGACCTCGAGCAGGTCTTCCGCGACGCGTACCCCCGCGTCGTCGGCGTCGCGGCGCGGGTCCTGGGGTCGCGCGACGAGGCCGAGGACGTGGCGCAGGAGGTCTTCCTGTCCTTCGCCCGCTCCTCGGTGCCGGCCGGCCAGGCGGCGGGCTGGCTGTCCGTCGCCGCGGCGCACACCGCGTTGAACCACCTGCGCTCCGGCCGCCGCCGCGCCGCCCGCGAGGAGGCGGTGCGCGGCGACCCGGTCGCGCCGGACGTCGCGGACGCGATCGTGGCCCGGGACGAACGCCGCCGGTCCGCGCCGCGCTCGCCCGGCTGCCGCGCACCCAGGCGGTCGCGCTCGTGCTGCGGCACAGCGGCCTCAGCTACGCCGAGGTGGCCGCCGCCCTCGACCTCTCCCCCGGCAGCGTCGGCACCACCGTGCGGCGCGCCGAGACCGCGTTGCGAAAGGAGCTGAGCCGCCATGCGCCATCCCGCTGACGGGACGCTGCGCCGGCTCGTCGACGACCCCGCCGGCGTTCCCGACCCCGACCGCGAGCACGTCGCCTCGTGCGCCGAGTGCCTGTCCCGGCTGGCGGCGGCGGAGCGCGACGCCGCCGCGGCCGCCGCGGTCCTCGCGCCCGCCGGCGCGCTCGCGCCCGCCGCCGCGGGCGCCGGCCCCGCCACGGGCACGGACGCGGCGTGGCACCGGCTGTCCGCCGCCGTCGCGGCCGGGCCGGCCGCCGCCGCGGCGGTCCGCGCCGCCGCCCCGCCGCGCGTGTCGCGCTGGCGCCGGGCGATGCGCAGCCCCGCCGTCGCCGGCGTCGGCGTGGCCGCCGTGCTGGCCGGTGCGAGCGTCGCCGCGGCGGCCGACTGGCTGCACGTCTTCCGCACCGAACGCCTCGCCCCCGTCACGGTCACCGAGGCCGAGCTGGTCGCGCTGCCGGACCTCTCGTCGTACGGCACCCTCGACGTGACCAGCGAGCCGGACGTCCACCCCGTCGCGAGCGCCGTCGCCGCGCGGGAGGCCACCGGCCTGGTGGCGCCGTTCGTGGACTCGCTGCCGCGTGGCGTCACCGGCGACCCGACGTACCTCGTCGGCGACCGGGCGAGCGCGGTGTTCACGTTCTCCGCCGACGCGGCGGCGCGCGCCGCGGCCCGCGCCGGCACGACGTTGCCGCCGCCCCCGCCGGGGCTCGACGGCGCGCGGTTCCACCTCGAAGCGGGGCCCGGGCTCGCCGCGGTGTGGTCGGAGTCGCACGGGATGCCCGCGCTCGTCGTGGCGCGGGCGGTGGCGCCGACCGCCACGTCGACCGGCGTGCCGTTCGAGACGGCGCGGCAGTACCTGCTGTCGCTGCCCGGGCTGCCGCCCCGGGTCGCGGCCCAGCTCCGGCAGTTCACCGCCGACGGCTCCACGCTGCCGCTGCCGGTCCCCGCGCAGCTCGTCCGGACGTCGACCGCCGACGTCCGCGGCGTCGAGGCCACCGTGCTCACGTCGCGCGACGGCGCGTTCGCCGGCGTCGTGTGGGTCGACCAGGGCATCGTGAACGGCGTGGCCGGATCGCTCGACACCGACGAGGTGCTCGCCGTCGCGCGCCGGCTGACGCTGCGGTGACGGCCGGCACCGCGCCGGCCGAACGCCTGCTCGCCGGCCTCCCGCCCTCACCCGCCGCGTCCTGCTCCGGGCTGCGCAAGCGCTACGGCCGGCAGACCGCGGTCGACGGGGTGTCGTTCACCGTCGGGCGCGGTGAGGTCGTCGGCCTGCTCGGACCGAACGGCGCCGGCAAGACCAGCGTCATCAAGATGCTGCTCGGCCTCGTCCGCCCCGACGCGGGCGAGGTGCTGCTGCTCGGCCGCGCGGCGGGCGACCCGCGCTCCCGCGAGCGCGTCGGGTACCTGCCCGAGCTGTTCCGCTACCAGCCGTGGCTCACCCCCGACGAGGTGCTCGCGCTGCACGTCCGCCTGGCCGGCGCCGACGTCGCGGCCGGGGAGCGGCGGGACTGCCTCGCGACGGTCGGGCTCGCCGAGCGGGCGGGCGACCGGGTGGGCGGGTTCTCCAAGGGCATGCAGCAACGACTCGGCCTCGCCGTCGCCCTCGTCGCCCGGCCCGAGCTCGTCGTGCTGGACGAGCCGACCAGCGCGCTCGACCCGCTCGGCCGGGCGGACGTGCGCGACCTCGTGCTGTCGTTGAAGTCGCGCGGCATCGCGGTGCTGCTCAACTCGCACCTCATCGGCGAGGTCGAGCGCGTCTGCGACCGCGTCGTGATCCTCGACAAGGGCCGGGTCGCCGCGTCCGGCACGCTCGCCGAGCTGCTCGGCCGGCTGGAGGTGCGGCTGCGGCTCTCGTCCGTCGGCGCGGCGGCCGAGGCGCGGCTCGCCGCGGCCGGCACCGTCTCGCGCAGCGGCGACGTGTTCACCGTCGAGCTGCCCGCCGAGCACGGCCCCGACCTCGTCGCCGACCTGGTGGCCGACCTGGTCGGGCTCGGCGCGCGCGTGCACGCCGTCGAGCCGGCGCGGATCAGCCTGGAGGACCGGCTGCTCGGCATCCTGCGGGGGGACCGGCCGTGAGCCCGCGCATCGTGCTCACCGTCGCGGCGCTGACGTTGAAGGAGTCGTCGCGCCGGCGCGTGCTGCGCTCGCTGGCCGGGCTGCTGGTGATCCTGCTGGGGCTGAGCGCGTGGGGCTTCTCGAAGATCCCCGGCCTCGACTCCGACGGCGGCGCGCTGACCAGCGGCGAGGCCCGGCTGACCGCGTCGATCGTGCTGAACCTCGTGATGTTCGGCCTGAGCCTGATCGCCGCGCTGGGCACGGCGTTCCTCGCCGGGCCGACGATCTCCGGCGAGGTCGAGTCCGGCGTCGCGCTGGCGTTCCTCGCGCGCCCGGTCCGCCGGGTCGACGTGCTCGTCGGGAAGTGGCTCGGCCTGGTGGCGTTCGGCGCCGGCTTCGTCGGCGTGGCCGGGCTCGCGCAGTTCCTCATCGTCCGGGTCACCGTCGGCTACTGGCCGCCGTCGCCGGTCACCGGCCTGCTGCTGCTGGCCACCCAGACCGCCGTGCTGCTGACGCTCGGGCTGCTGCTGTCCACCGCCATCTCGCCCATGGCGTCGGGCGTCGTCGCGGTCGGGCTGTTCGGCGCGACCTGGATCGCGGGCGTCGTCAGCGGCATCGGCGCGGCGCTCGACAACGACGCCGTCGCCCGCGTCGGCCCGGTGTCCCGGATGCTGCTGCCGACCGACGGCCTGTGGCGCGGCGCGATGCACGCGTTCCAGGACCCGAGCGCGCTGTCCCGCTTCGGCGGCGAGGCGGTCGACGGCGCGTTCCCGTTCCTCAGCGTCGCCGCGCTGACGCCGGCCTACCTGCTCTACGTCGCGCTCTGGCTCGCGCTCGTGCTCGGGCTGGCGGCGGTGGCGTTCCAGCGGCGGGACGTGTGAGGCGGCCCTGGGTCGCCACGCTGCTCGGCCTGCTCGCCGGCCCGGTGTTCCTCGCGGTCGTCGGCGAGACCCTGGACAACATCGGCGCCGGCTACGCCGTGATCGCGGCGGCCTGCCTGACCGCGGCCGCGGCGGCCGGCCGGCTGCTGCGGTCGTGGCCGTTCGCGGTGGCGTTCGCGGCCTCCGCGCTCGGCTACCTGGCGTTCTTCGTCTGGGCGTCCGTCGGCAGGTGAGCGCGGGCGGTCGTGGAACACTGCGGTGCCCACCCCTCACGTGAGGAGAACGACATGGCCACGCGCCGCCTTTCGCTCCGCAGCGAGTCGCTCAGCTCGCTCGAGTCCGACGAGCTCTCCGCCGTCGTCGGTGCCCTGAGCCTGCCCTCGCCGCTGTGCGCGATCACGAGCGTGCAGTACAGCCAGTGCCACACCTGCGGCATCGCCTGCACGTACGACTGCCCGCAGACGAGCTAGTCGCGGCGCCCCGCGCTACGCCCGCAGCCACCCCCGCCGCAGGGCGAGCGTCACGTCGTACTCCCCCGCGTCCCGCGGCTCCGCCGTCTCCGCCGCCAGCGTGACGACCTCCTCGGCGGCGGCGACCCGCAGGGCGTGACGCACCTCGCGGTACGCCGCCCCCACCCGCGCCGACAGCCCGTCCAGCAGCAGCAGGCGCGGGCGGCGGGCGAGCGCCACCGCGACGGCCAGCACCGCCGCGTCCTCGTCGCCGAGCGCGCCGGCCCGCGTCCCGGCGCGGTCGGCGAGGCGGGGAACCGACGCGAGCACCGCGTCGGCCCGTTCCAGCCGGCCGTGCACGTGGCCCGCGGCGGCGCCGGCCACCAGGTTCTCGACCACGGTGAGGTCGGGGTACGGCAGCGACGCCGCGCTCACGTACGCCACGCCGAGCGCCGCGACGGCCTGCGGCGACCGCCCGGCGAGGTCGTCGCCGTGCAGCCGCACGACGCCGGTGGTCGCCGGCTGCAGCCCGGCCACGGCGCGCACGACGGCGTCCGCGCCCTCGCCGTGCAGCAACGCCACGTCGCCGCGGTGCAGCCGCAACGTCGCGCCGCGCACCGCCTCGCGTACCGACAGGTCCCTGACCTCGAACACACCGCCGCCGATCCGCGCGGACCCTCGCCGCGCCTCAGGCGGCCGCACGGACCGGCCGTTGCGGCGTTACGCCGCCCGGCTCCCCTGCGCCAGCCGCGCCCCAATCGCGCCGGCGCGGCGACGCCGCCGCGACAGGCCGGCGTTCCCCGGCGGCAGGAGCGTCGTTGACCCACGGCGAAGCACGTCCGTACCCGGTCCCTGGAGGGGGAACATGAACGCCCGTCTGCTCGCCACGCTGGTCGCCGCCGGCGCCGTCGCCGTCTCCGCCGCGCCCGCGGGCGCCGCTCCGAAGACGATGAAGGGGTCGTACCCGGTCACCGCGCCGGTGCCGTTCCCCATGACGACGGACGTCCCCACGATGTACGGCTGCATCGACGGCCAGGAGAGCGTCAGCAAGGTCAGCAAGGACGTCACGCTGCCCGACGCCGGCCTGCTCAAGGTCGAGCTCGCCTACACCGGCGACTGGGACCTCTACGTCCTGGACAAGACCGGCGCCATCCTCGCCGCCGCCGAGACCTCCGAGACCGGCAACACGTCGGCCGCCAAGGAGAAGCTGTCCTGGAAGAAGGGCAAGAAGGGCCAGGTCGTCACGCTCGTGGCCTGCAACTGGATGGGCACCGCGGACGCGACCGTCTCCTACACGTACACGTACGGCAAGTAGCCCGGTGCGCCACGCCGGCCGCGCCGCGCTCGTCACGGGCGCGGGAGCCGGCATCGGCCGCGCCATCGCCGAACGCCTCGCCGCCGACGGCGCCGCCGTCGCGGTCAACGACCTCTCGCCCGAGGACGCCGCGCGCACCGTCGAGGCGATCGAACGCACCGGCGGCCGCGCCGTGGCCGTCCCCGGCGACGTCTCCGCCGAGGCCGACGTGGCGCGGCTCGTGCGGGCCTGCGTCGACGCGTTCGGCGGGCTGCACGTCGCGGTGAGCAACGCCGGGTACGGCGACCGGGTGCCGTTCCTCGACACCACGCTCGAGTCCTGGAACACGCAGCTCGCCACCGACCTCACCGGCGTGTTCCTCGTCTGCCGCGAGGCGGGCCGGCACATGCGCGACGCCGGCGGCGGCGTTCTCGTCAACGTCTCCAGCGTCCACCAGCACCGGCCGTGGCCGGACGCCGCGGCGTACTGCACCGCCAAGGCCGGGGTCGGGATGCTCACGGCCTGCGCGGGCCGCGACCTGGCGCGCTACGGCATCCGCGCCGTCGCCGTCGCGCCCGGCGCGATCGGCACCGAGGCCAACCTGGAGGAGCACGGCGGCCTCACCAGCGACGCGATCCGCGCCGAGGTGCCGGCCGGCCGGATGGGCACGCCGGAGGAGATCGCCGGGGTCGTGTCCTGGCTGGCGGGCGACGAGGCGGGGTACGTCACCGGCACGACCGTCGTGGTCGACGGCGGCTTCGAGACGTTCGGGCCCTCGGTCTAGACGGTCTGGACGGTCTAGACGCTGACCCGGCCGCGCCACGGCCGCGGCTCGGCCCCGTCGCGGAGCTGGCGCACGAACTCCTCGCAGAACCACCGGGAGAACGCCGCCACCTCGCCCTCGGCGGGCACCACCAGCATCCCGCCGTCGCGGCACAGCTCGGCCAGCTCGTCCAGCAGCGCGGCCCACTCCTCGTTCGCGTCGGCGGCGCCCACCTCGACGTCGTACTCGATGGTCACCCGGTCGCCCGACGCGCCGGCGAGCGTCCGCTCCGCCACGAGCGAGAGCGCGTGGCGCGCGGCGCGGTGCCGGTCGGCGGTGCCGGCCAGCCGGGTCGCGGCGCCCGACGTTCCCTGCGCCTCCTCCCACCCGGCCATCAGCACGAGCTCGCGCAGCACCTCGTCGGTGTGCTGCTGCGCCTCGCGGTAGAGCCGCACGGGCACGTCCACGAGACGCACCACCCGCCGCTCGACGGCGGCCTCCGGACCGTTCACCTGCTACCCGCCGGCTCCCGCCATCGCGAGGTGGCGCGCCCGCTCCCAGGACACCGGCAGCCGGCCGGTGCGGACCTGCTCGACCAGCTCGCGGACGTACCACGCGCGGTAGGTCCGCAGCTCCTCGTCGGCAGGGAGCGTCAGGAGCCGCTCGCCGGCGCTCATCGCGTCGAACCGCAGCAGCAGCTCCTCCCACGCCAGCGCGCCGTCCGCGGCCGACGCGTCCGCGTCGAAGTCGACCGTGACCGCGTCCCATCCGCTGCGCCGGGCCACCGCGACCGACTCCGCGATGCGGTGGCGGACGTCGGCGGGCCGGTGGGCGAAGTCGTCGGCAGTCGCGAGCAGGTCGCCGTAGACGTGGCCGCGCGCCGCGTCGGGGCGGGCGGCGGCCATCAGCGCGATCTCGCGGAGGAGGTCGTTGGTGTGCTGCTCGGAGGCCAGGAACAGCGCGACGGGCACGTCGACGAGACGCACCCTCACCTTGGGCAGCACGCAACCTCCTTCTCCGCGTCCGATTTGCCCCGGTCTCCCGCACGCGAAACCTGCGACGATGGGCCCGAGCGAGAGTGGCGGAACAGGCAGACGCGCCGGGTTTAGGTCCCGGTGCCCTCGGGCGTAGGGGTTCGACTCCCCTCTCTCGCACCCGGAGCGCGTCTTACGGGGGAGGCCCGCATGCTCGACCAGCTCCTGTCCCTCCCGGGGCCCGTCGCCGGCGGCCTCGTCGTCGCGGTCGCGGTGTCCCTGACGGTGGCCGGGCTCGGCGCCGTCCGCCGCCGCGTCGGCGTCGAGACGCTGCGGGCGGGCAACGAGGTCGCCGGCCTGCTCTACGGCACCCTCGCCGGCATCTACGCGATCCTGCTGGCGTTCGTCCTGGTCAGCGTCTGGGAGGACTTCGGCCAGGCGGAGGAACGCGTCGAGGCCGAGGTGACGAGCGTCGGCACGATGTTCTGGGACGCGAACAACTTCTCCGCCGCCGACCGGGCGACGGTGCACGACGCGCTGCTCGGCTACCTGACCAGCGTGGTGGAGGACGAGTGGCCGACCATGGCGCACGGCGAGGGGTCGCCGCGCACGCTGGCGGCGTACGGCCGGCTGTGGAACGTGTACGCCGGCATCGACCCCGGCGAGGGCCCCGCCTCGGTGTACTACGAGCAGTCGATCGACCGGCTCGCGCAGGTCGGCGAGAGCCGCCGCGGCCGTATCCTGGCCAGCCGGTCCGGCGTGCCGGCGACCATGTGGCTGCTCCTGCTGTCGGGGGCGTTCGTCGTCACCGGGCTGGCGTTCATGCTCGGCTCGGAGAACCCGAACACGCACCGCATCGCGGTCGCCGCGCTCGCCGCGGTGGTGTCGTCGGTGCTGTTCGTGACGGTCGCGCTGGACCGGCCGTTCGGGGAGGGCATCTCGGTGAGCCCGCGACCGTACGTGTCGCTGCACGACCAGTGGGCGCGCTGAGCCGTCACGCCCGGACGGTGACCTGACCCGCGACGAGCGGCGCGCGCGGGTTGCCGGAGGCGCACAGGTACGGGAACTGCAGGCTGACCGACACGTCGCGGTCGACGACGGCGAGCGACGCGTTCACCAGGATGCCGTCGTCGTTCAGGAACAGGCCGACCGGCACCACGTAGCGGCCGGACCCGGGGAACGCGATCTCCAGCGTGCCGCGACCCGACTTCGGGTCGCACAGCCGGACCGGCGCCGCCACGCCCTTCGCGGCGCCGGCCACGTCGCCGCGCAGCGTCCACGAGCAGGCCCCGTCCGCGGCCGGGCTGCCGATCCGGCAGGTGGCCGACGCCGCCTCGACGTGGCAGGCGTAGCGGCCGGCGTCCACCGCCGCGATCAGCGGCGTGACGCCCGGCGTGGCCGGCGCGCCGGCGAACGTGCAGCCGCCCCACGACTCGCCGGTCGTGGTGCCGTTGCCGACGGGCAGCGCCGGCCCGGCCGGAGGGGGCGCCGCGGGCCGCCTGGTCGCGGCGACCGGTACGTCCGCGCCGCCGCTCGCCGGCCCCGGCGCCGTGACCCGCGCCACCTCGACCGCCGCCCCCGGCAGCGGCGCCGGCGTGCCGGGGCCGGGCAGCGGCCGCGGCCCGGGCCGGACGGCGGCGTCGACGAGCAGCAGCACGGCCAGCACCAGCGCGGGCGCGACGGCCAGCACCCTCCGCCCGCGGGCGCGCAGCCCGCGGAACGCCGCGGCGAGGCCGAGGCCGGCCCGCGCGCAGGCGCGGGCGAGCTCGGCGGCGGCCCGCTGCAGCCGCGACTTCACCGCGGTGACGGGCAGGCCGAGCTCCGCCGCGATGACCCGGGGCGGCTGGCCCTCGACGTGGCGACGCACGAGGACGTCGCGGTAGTGCGCGGGCAGCGTGCGCAGCGCGGCGCGCACGGTCCGTTCGCGGTGCCGGCGCACCAGCAGCTCGACCGGGTCGGCGTCCTCCGCCGCCGCGTCCGGCGGCGCCTGCGCGGCGCGGGTGCGGTCGGCACGCAGCATGTCGCGCGCCCGGTTGCAGGCGACGTGCCGCAACCAGCGGAACGTCCCCGCGTCGTCGGTCGCGAGACCGCGTTGGATGGCCCGGACCAGCGCGTCGTGCACGGCGTCCTCGGCGTCGGGCCGGCGGACCCCGGTGACCGCGACGACGGCGCGGACCAGCGCCTCGCCGTGCCGCCGCACGAACGCGTCGAGGTCCCCCACCGCCACGGTGCTCCCGGTTCGTTCCGATTCGATCCGCCATCCAGGCCGTTCATGGTGCACACGAACCGCCCCCACGCCCAGACCCAGGAGGCACACCATGCGGATCCTCACCAGGATCGCCACCTCGTCCGCCGTCGCCGTCGCCGCGCTCGCCGCGCTGCCGGCGACCGCCGCCCACGCGGCACCCACCTGGCACGTCGCCACGATCAACGACACCTGCTCGCTCGCCGTCGTCAACAGCGGCGACGGCACGCTCGGCGAGGACACCTGGATCGGCGCCGTCTTCATCCGCTACGTCGCCGGCTTCCGCCAGGGCGCGCCGATCGAGGCGTTCGTCGACTGCGAGCTCAAGGTCAACGGCGTGAGCTGGGGCAGCGTGCTCAGCGCGCCCGGCGCGGGTGTCGTGGCCCACGCCGGCCGGATCGAGTACACGGTGCCGTCCACCGAGGTGGTCGAGCTGTGCTCGCACGTCACCGTCGACGGCACGACCACCGAGCACTGCGCCCGCCCGACGGTCACCCCGGTCGCGGCGGACCCCGACCCCGCGCTCTGCCTGGCCCTCGACGGCCTGGGCGCGACGCTCAACGGGCTGAACCCGGTGGTGCGCTGGGACACAGCCGGCCGCAACCTCTACGTGCTGGAGTTCCGCGTGTACGACTGCCCGCCGTACGTGGTCTAGCCGCCGGCGACCCGCAGCAGCGCGGCCAGTGACGGCGCCAGAGCCCGGAACGCCTGGCCGCGGTGGCTGATCGCGTCCTTCTCGTCGCTCGGCAGCTCCGCGGTCGTCCGCGTCTCGCCGAGCGGCACGAAGATCGGGTCGTAGCCGAAGCCGTTCGTCCCGCGCGGGCTGGTGATCAGCGTGCCGTCCACGCGGCCCTCCGCGACGCGCTCGCCGCCGCGCGGGACGACGGCCGCGGCCGCGCAGAAGAAGTGCGCGCCGCGCATCCCCTCCCCTGCGTCGGCGAGCTGGTCGAGCACGAGCCGCAGGTTGCGCTCGTCGTCGCTCGGCTCGCCGGCCCACCGGGCCGAACGCACCCCCGGCGCGCCGCCGAGGAAGTCCACGCAGAGCCCCGAGTCGTCGGCGACCGCGGGCAGGCCGGTGTGCGCCGCGACGGCGCGCGCCTTGAGCAGCGCGTTCTCCGCGAACGTCTGCCCCGTCTCCTCGACCTCGGGCATGTCGGGGTACTCCTCGAGCCCGACCAGCTCCACGTCCGCGACCCAGGCGAGGATGCGCCGCAGCTCGGCGACCTTGCCGGCGTTGCGCGTCGCCAGGACGACACGGGTCATCCGCGGAACGTCCCGGTCGTGCCGCCCGTGCGGACGGGTCCGGCGAGCGCGGTCTCCTGCAGCGACGCCAGCTCCGCGCAGCCCGCCGTGGCCAGGTCGAGCAGCGAGTCGAGCATCGCCCGGTCGAACGTCCGCCGCTCCGCCGTGCCCTGCACCTCGACGATGCCGCCGTCGCCGGTGACGACGACGTTCATGTCGACCTCGGCGTTGACGTCCTCCTCGTAGCAGAGGTCGAGCCGCGCCTCGCCGTCGATCACGCCGACGCTCACCGCGGCGACCGACGTGGTGATCGCGGAGTCGCGGGCGAGCGTGCGGACCGCGTCCTTCAGCGCGACGTACGCGCCGGTGATCGCCGCGGTGCGGGTGCCGCCGTCCGCCTGGAGCACGTCGCAGTCGAGGACGACGGAGTTCTCGCCGAGCGCCGACAGGTCGATGCACGCGCGCAGCGACCGGCCGATCAGCCGGCTGATCTCGTGCGTCCGGCCGCCGAGGCGGCCCTTCACCGACTCGCGGTCGGACCGCGTGTGCGTCGCGCGCGGGAGCATCGCGTACTCGCAGGTCACCCAGCCGAGGCCGGAGCCCTTGCGCCAGCGCGGCACGCCCTCGGTCACCGACGCCGCGCAGAGCACCCGGGTGCCCCCGAACTCCACGAGCACCGAGCCCTCCGCGTGGTCGAGCCACCCCCGGGTGATCGTCACGGGGCGGAGCTCGTGCGGCCTACGTCCGTCTGGTCGCGTCACGCGCCGGAGGCTACCGCGCCGTCAGCCGTCGCCGTCGGGCACCCGCTCGGGGCCCGCCACCTGCTCGGCGCCGGGCAGCGCCGCCGCCACCGCCGCCTCGGTCGCGGGCGAGCCGGTGACCTCCCACCACGCGCCGTCGAAGCAGCGCACCCGCAGCGGCGCCCCGTCGCGGTCCTGGCCCTCCGCGTCGAGCCACCACAAGTCGCGGACCGCGCCGCCGACCTCCACCACCCAGGACCACGACGTGGCGAGCGGCAGCGACGCCTCGACCGCCTCCCACCCGCCGTACGCCGTCAGGTCGCCGAGCCCGTCGAGCTCGTGCAGCGTCCACGCGGCCGGCTCGACCACCGTCGCGACGGCGGCACGACCTCCGCCCACGGCCGCTCGGCGGACGCGCGGATCACACGGGGACGGGGCAGAAGCCGTTGAACGACGCCCGCAGCGGCCGCCGGAAGAACGGCGCCTGCGTCGGCAGCAGCCCGCCCTTCGCCGGCCGTCCCAGCGGGTAGCGGCCCGGCTTGTCGTGGAACCGCACGATGTCGAGCCCGCGCTGGTAGTCGATGAGGTAGAGCAGGTCCTTGGTGACCCAGTACGCCGCGGACGCCGTCGTGCCGGCCGGGATGAACCAGCCGCGCTCGCTGATGCGGCCCTGCCTGGACACGTTGAGGAAGCGCGTGCCGTGCTCGTACCAGCCCATCGCCACGTCGCCGCCGTCGCGGTAGCCGGGGCGCGTGGTGAACCAGTGCGTGCAGTACGTCGAGATCGGGTAGCCGCCCTCGGTCGGCAGCGAGTCCGGCGGCCGGTACTCGTCGACCATGCGGAACTCCTTGCTCCGCTGCCAGCCGCGGGTGTCCCACGTCATGAACGCGCCGGCCTCCTCGCTCGCGCAGCCGCCCGAGCCGGTCTCGCCGCCAACGAGCAGCCAGCGGTCGGCGCCCTTGTTCGGCCACAGGTTCGCGTGCACGAACCGCCCGTCCGCGGCGGTGCCCTTGGCGAGCACCTTCGGGTGGGCCGGGTCCTTGCGCGCGTCGAGCAGCACGACCGGGTTGCTGCTGGAGACGACCAGGCCGGGCGAGACCTCGGTGAGGTCGTGCGCGCTCTCGAGGAACTTGATGCCCTTGCGCCAGTCGCCGACCACGCGCGGCGACGCCGGCTCACGCAGGTCCACGATCTGGCCGTTCGAGTTGTAGAGGTACTTGCAGTCCAGCACGCACGACAGCGTGTGCGACGACGCGCCGCGGTAGGTGGCGAGCAGCTTCGGCAGCCGCTTGTCGGTCACGTCGAAGACGAACAGCAGGTCCGTCGGGTTGCCGGTGTCGCGGCCCTGGCCGAGGACCAGGATGCGGCCGTTGGTCTCCAGGTCCTCCTGCGCGAAGTACGGCACCTCCGGCACCGGCGTCACCGACATCGGGACGGGCGTCTCTGGGTTGCTGATGTCGTAGATCGTCAGCCAGCGGGAGTCGGCGGCGTAGAGGTGCTTGCCGACGATGCGCGCGCCGGCGCCGTCGACGTTGAGCGGCAGGTTGGTGACCCACTCGACGTTCGGGCTCGCGAAGCCGGGGGTGACCGGGCCGGCGGTGGCCGCCGGGAGGCCGGCCGCGGCGACGGCGAACGCGAGCATGGCCAGCAGGCGACGGGGCATGGGGTGATCCTTCTGCGGCGGGGGGTGCCGTCCCTGCTCCTACAGCTCGTACGTGGTCCCCGGCCGCGCCAGGTCGATCGGGCCGTCGTACGCCTCGGCCGCGTGCTCGGGGTAGCGGCTCTGGTCCAGGTACGCCGTCGTGTGCACCAGGCTGAGCCGGCCCACCCCCGCCTGGGCGGCGTGCCGGCCGGCCTCGCGGGCGGTGAGGTGGAGGTTCGGCGGGTAGTCCGTCGCGTCGAGCCAGGTCGACTCGCAGAGGAACACGTCGGTCCCCGCCGCCGCCTTCGCCACGTCGTCCGACGGGCCGGTGTCGGCGGAGTACGTCACGCTGCGGCCGCCCGCCGTCACGCGGATCGCGTAGCACTCGACCGGGTGTGCCGTCGGCGTCAGCTCGACGTCGAACGGCCCGATGCGGGTCCGGCCCGCCGACGTCGTACGGAAGTCGTACACGTCGTGCAGCCCGTCCTCCGGCGGCTTGTCGAACACCTGGCAGAGCCGCTCGGCGGTGCCGCGCGGGCCGTGCACCGCCAGCCGCGGGGGGCGTTCGGGGTGGTAGCGGCGGGCGTAGGAGTACGCGACGAGGTCGACGCAGTGGTCGGCGTGCAGGTGGCTGAGCAGCACCGCGTCGAGGTCGAACAGGCCGACGTGGCGCTGCAGCGCGCCGATGGCGCCGTTGCCGGCGTCGAGCATCAGCCGGAAGCCGTCGTGCTCCACCAGGTAGGCCGAGCAGCCGGAGTCGGCGCTGGGGAACGTCCCCGAGCAGCCGAGCACGGTGAGCCTCACAGGGCACCGACCGCGGCGGCCTCGACGGCGCCGATCTCGGGGCCGAGGAACCGGTGCGCGAGGCGTTCGAACGGCGCCGGGTCGCCGGTGGCCAGGAACCGGTGCGCCGGGCTCTCGACGCCGCTGAACGCGTCGTCGCGGGCCAGCACCTTGAACACGTCCTTCGCCGTCTCCTCCGCGCTGCTGACGAGCGTCACCTCGTCGCCGAGGACGTAGGAGATGACGCCGGTGAGCAGCGGGTAGTGCGTGCAGCCGAGCACCACCGTGTCCACGCCGGCCGTCACGAGCGGCGTCAGGTACTCCTCCGCCACGCCGAGCAGCTCGTCGCTCCACGTCTCGCCGCGTTCGACGAACTCCACGAACCGCGGGCAGGCGCGCGTCGTCAGCTCGATGTCGTGCGCCGCCGCGAACGCGTCGTCGTACGCCATGCTCTCGATCGTCGCCCGGGTGCCGATGACCCCGACCCTGTTGTTGCGGGTGGCGGCGACCGCGCGGCGTACCGCGGGGAGCACGACCTCCACGACCGGCACGTCGTAGCGCTCCCTGGCGTCCCGCAGGCAGGCGGCGGACGCGCTGTTGCAGGCGATGACGAGCAGCTTCACGCCGTAGGACTCGACCAGCTGGTCCATCACGTCGAGCGCGTTGCGGCGGACGTCGGCGAGCGGCAGCGGTCCGTACGGGCCGCGCGCGGTGTCGCCGACGTAGACGATCGGCTCGTGCGGGAGCTGGTCCAGCACCGCGCGAGCGACCGTGAGGCCGCCCACGCCGCTGTCGAAGATCCCGATGGGGAGATCGTTCATCGGCCTCAGTATGCGGCGCCGCTCACCCGTGCGCGATGTGAGCCCCGCCACGCGGCGGGACGTGCGTCACCCGCGTGGCGGGGACGTCCAGCAACGCCGCCACGTCCGCGAGCGACCAGCCCTGCGCGAGCACCTCGGCGACGGAGACCCCCCGCGCCTCGGCCGCGGCGGCGGCCAGGTCGGCGTCGCTCACCTCGAACACCCACTCGAACTCGCAGTCCGCCATCGCGTGCTCGCCGGCGCCGTCCGCCAGCGTGCACACCTCGCGCGCGTACCGGTCGAGCGAGCGGACGTCGTCGCTCTCGGTGTGGGCACCGGCGACGCCCGCCGCGGAGGCGAGCCACGCGCCGTCCTCGCGCGTCACCACCATCCGGTACCTCATCGGCGCAGCCACCTCTCCCCGAACGCGGGCTCCAAGTCTCGCTCGATGGCCCGAAGCGTGCCTGGCTTCAGGTCGCGGCGGTGCATCGGCACGGTCGTCACGCACGTGCCGCCGGCGCCGTACCCGACGCGGTAACGGCGGTGCGACCCGCGAGCCTCCACGTACCTCCCGCCGCGCCGCTCGATGCGTCGGCAGACCTCCCTCGGTGTCATGCACGGTAACGCTGGCGGCGCGGCACCGCCCGTGCCGTCTCCCGCGAAATCTGTGGAAAGGCGCGACCGCGCCACTGTGGACGAGGGCGACTACGCCCAGAGCTGGCCCTCCAGCCGCTCCGCCGCCTCGTCCAGCGTCCCGGAGTACGCGCCCGTCGACAGGTACTTCCAGCCGCCGTCCGCGATCACGAAGCAGATGTCGGCGCGCTCGCCGGCCTTCACCGCCTTCGCCGCCTGGCCCAGCGCGGCGTGCAGGATCGCGCCCGTCGAGATGCCGGCGAAGATGCCCTCCTGCTCGACCAGATCGCGGGTCCGCCGCAGCGCGTCGTAGGAGTTCACCGAGAACCGGGTGTCCAGCACCGAGTCGTCGTACAGCTCGGGGATGAACCCCTCGTCGATGTTGCGCAGCCCGTAGACGAGCTCGCCGTAGCGAGGCTCCGCCGCGACGATGCGGATGCCCGGCACCTTCTCCTTCAGGAACCGCCCCGTCCCCATCAACGTCCCCGTCGTCCCGAGTCCCGCGACGAAGTGCGTGATCGTCGGCAGGTCCTCGAGGATCTCCGGCCCGGTCGTCTCGTAGTGCGCGAGCGCGTTCGCCGGGTTGCCGTACTGGTAGAGGAAGACGTACGACGGGTTCTCCGCGGCCATCGTCTTCGCGTGCGCGACGGCGGCGTTCGAGCCGCCGGCCGCGGGCGTCGTCACGATCGAGGCGCCGTACATCTCCAGGAGCTGCCGCCGCTCGACGGACGTGTTCTCCGGCATCACGCAGATCAACGAGTAGCCGCGCAGCTTGGCGACCATCGCGAGCGAGATGCCGGTGTTCCCCGACGTCGGCTCCAGGATCGTGTCGCCGGGCTTGAGCCGCCCGTCGCGCTCGGCGGCCTGGATCATCCAGAACGCCGCGCGGTCCTTGATAGACCCGGTCGGCTCGTACTGCTCCATCTTCGCCCAGAGCCGCACGTCCGGGGACGGCGAGAGGCGCGGCAGGCCGACGAGCGGCGTGCGCCCCAGCGAGTCGAGCAGCGAGTCGTACCTCATGACCCGCCGGCCACCGCCGGGAGGATCGTCACGACGTCGCCGTCGGACAGCGGCGTGTCCGCGGCGCCGAGGAACCGCACGTCCTCGTCGTTGACGTACACGTTGACGAAGCGGTGCAGCCCGCCGTTGTCGTCCACCAGCCCGGAACGGAGCCCCGGGTGCCGCGAGTCGAGGTCGCCGAACAGCTCGGCCAGCGTCGCGCCGGAGCCCTCGACCTGCTTCTCCCCGTCGGTGTACTTGCGGAGGATCGTCGGGATGCGTACCTGAACGGCCATGCGCGTAAGCCTATTCGGGAAGGTTCTGCCGCAGCCACGACAGCACCAGCGGCCACGCGGCCCCGGCCGCGGCGGGCGCGTGGAGGTCGGGCAGCGAGTCGTTGAAGAACCCGTGGCCGGCGTCGTAGCGCTCCACCCGGGTCGGCACCGGCGCGAGCCGGGCGGCCGCCTCCAGCGCGTCCACGTGCTCCACCGGGATGCCCGTGTCGCGCAGCCCGTAGAGGCCGAGCCACGGCGAACGCAGCCCCGGCGCGACCTCGACCAGCGGCGGCACGCCGGCCCAGCGCGACTCGGTGATCCCGCCGCCGTAGAACGACACCGCCGCGCCGAGCTCCCGCATCGCGCCGGCGAACAGCGCGACGTTGCCGCCCATGCAGAAGCCGACGACCGCCACCCGCGCGTGCGGCACGCCCGTCGCCTCGATCGCCGCGTCCACGTCCTCCAGGATCGACTCGGCGGTCAGCGTCGCCATCGCCTCGCGCGCCTTCGGGAAGTCCTGCGGGTGCTCGAGCACCGGGTCGCCGAGGCGCCGGTACAGGTGCGGCACGGCGGTCGCGTACCCCTCCGCGGCGAACCGTGCGGCGACGCCCTCGAGCCACGGCGTGACGCCGAGCGCCTCCTGCACCACCACGACGCCGCGGGTCACTCGACCACGACCTCCTCCTCGGTCACGACGCCGTCCACGATGCGGTACGACCGCAGCTCGACGTCGACGGGGTGCCGCGTGGACACCAGCACGTAGTGCGCGTCGGGGTACGCCGCGATGGACACGTCGGTCCGCGACGGGTACGCCTCGGTCGCGGTGTGCGAGTGGTAGATGACGAACTCCTCGTCGTCCTCGCCGTGGTCCCGCATCGACCGGAACGCCTGGAACAGCTCCTGGCTGTCCATCACGTAGAACGTCGGCGACCGCTCGACGTTCGTCATCGGGATCACCCGCGTCGGGCGCCCCTCGCGCAGCGCGACGAGGCCGCACGCCTCGTCCGGGTGGTCTGCGCGGGCGTGCGCGACGATCGCGTCGTACGTCGCGCGGTCCAGCGTCAGCATGGCCGGGAGGGTACCGGGCGCGGCGCGGCGGGCCGAGCGTGGCGCCACCCCCTATCGTGGCGCGCGTGCTGAGGGAGTCGTGGCGTGCCGGCCTCGCCGCGGCCCGCCGGGCGGGGTGGCGCGGGCCGCTGCTCGCCGCGCTGTCGTACGTCCCGTTCGCCGCGCTGGCGCCGCTCGCCGGCGGCCAGCTCCTCGTCGTCGGGCTCGTGCTGCACACGATCGTGCTGCTCGCGCTCGTGCGGCTGCTCGGCGCGTGGCGGCCGGAGCCGTTGCCGCGGGTGCCCGAGGTGGACGAGCAGGGCCGCCGCGTCGCGCCGCCGCCGCGCCCCGGGCCGCGCACCGGCGCGGGCGACCGCAACCCGCGCACCGCGCTGCGCAACGCCTGGCGGCTCGGCCGGCCGGCGGTCTCGCTGACCGGCCTGTACCTGCTCGGCGAGGTCGGCGCGCTGATGGTCGCGGTCGTGCTGTCCGGCGGAAAGCTGGCCGAGTACTCGGCCAGCGTGCAGACCGGCGCGGTGATGCCGGTGGCGGCGCTGTTCCTGGCGTTCGTCGCCCTGGCCCCGCAACGCGTCGCGCTCGAAGGCGATACCCGCGTCCTCGTCGCCGCCGCGCACTCGGTGCGCATCGCCAAGACGACGTACGGCGTGCTGCTGCTGCTCACCGTCGTCGAGCCGCTCGTGCTCGTCGCGACGGCCCTCGCCGCGGGCGACGACCTCGGCACGCCGCGGGCGGTCGTCGCGCTCACCACCGGCTTCGTCGTGGAGACGGTGGCGAGCGTGCTCGTCACCGCGATGTCGAACGAGCTCTACCTGCGCGGCGCGCGGCTCGACCTACCGGTCGACGCCCCCCGCTGACAGCGCGTCGACCAGCAGCTCCTGGAGGTACGTCAGCCACCAGTACAGGTGCATCGCGGGGTCGTCCTCGTACGCCGCCTCGTCCATGTCCTCCGTCACGCCCAGCGCCGTGCCGTACGCCAGCCGGATGTCGTTGATCGCGGCCGCCCACTGGTCGGCCTCGTCCGGCGCCAGGTCGACGCGGCCGTCGTCCGGCAGCGACTCGGCCATCGCCCGCGCGTTGGCGAGCTTCGCCTCGCGCAGGTCGTCGTGCAGCAGCTCGCGCAGGTCGGCCGCGACCGCGGGGTCGGGCGACGCGTCCGGGAACAGCCGGCGCGACACCGGGTCGTCGCCGTCGGCGCGCACCAGCGTCTGGACGTCGGCGAGCATCCCGCGCAGCACCGTCACCTCGTCGCGGTCCAGCCGCCCCACGACCCGCCCGTCACGCGCGCGGAAGCCCTTCGCCACCCCGCCACGATATTCGGGCGCCCGGGATGCCCGGGTACGGCACGATGCAAGGCATGCCGCCCGCCGTCGACGTCACCGAGCTGGGCCGCACCTTCGTCACCGGCCGCGGCCGCCACCGCCGCACCGTCGAGGCCGTGGACGGCATCACGTTCTCGGTCGAGCCCGGCGAGCGCGTCGCGTACATCGGCCCGAACGGCGCCGGCAAGTCCACCTCGATCAAGATGCTGACCGGCATCCTGCACCCCACCCGCGGGACCGCGAGCGTGCTCGGCCTGGTGCCGTGGCGGGAGCGGCGCGAGCTGACCAAGCGCATCGGCACGCTGTTCGGCCAGCGCTCGCAGCTCTGGCTCGAGCTGACGTCGCGGCAGTCGTTCCGGATGCTCGGCGCGATCTTCGGGCTGTCCGACGACGCGCTCGCCCGGCGCACCGCCGAGCTGGGCGAGCTGCTCGACGCCAACGAGCTGTTCGACGCGCCCTGCCGCGGCCTGTCGCTCGGCCAGCGGATGCGCTGCGAGCTGGCCGCGTGCCTGCTGCACGAGCCGGAGATCCTGTTCCTCGACGAGCCGACGATCGGCCTCGACCTGCTCGGCAAGACCGCGCTGCGCGAGCTGCTCGTCCGCCTCAACGACGAGCGGCGGACCACGATCTTCCTGACCTCGCACGACGTCGCCGACATCGAGCACGTCGCGCGCCGGGTCATCGTCATCAACCACGGCTCGCTCATCTACGACGCCGAGGTCGCCGCCGTCCGCCGCACGCTGCTCGCGACCAAGCTGGTCGAGGTCACGCTCGGCCACCCGGTCGAGCCCGTCGCGCTGGACGGCGTCACCGTGACCAGCACGTCGGCGACGACGTTGGAGCTGGTGGTCGACACCAACGCCATGCCCGTCCGCCGGCTGCTCGACCTGCTGCTCGACGTCTACCCGGTCGTCGACCTGTCGGTGAGCGACCCGCCGCTGGAGCAGGTCATCGCCGAGATCTACGCGGCGCCGCCGCCGTGAACGCGCGCGCCGCCTACGTCACCTTCGCCGTCGCCGTGCGCAAGGGCGCGGCGGAGCGCGGCGCGCTGTACTTCAGCGCCGGCTTCTACCTGATCGTCACGTGGGCGCTGTCGTCGGTGTGGCGGATCGCCGCCGAGGCGAATGGCGGCCAGGTCGCCGGCTACACCGCGGCCGCGCTGACGTGGTACATCGCGACGACCGAGGCCGGCACGATCGCGCTCAACGCGCGGCTCATCGAGGACGTCGGCTTCGCCATCGCCGACGGCTCGATCGCGGCCGAGCTGCTCCGGCCCGCGTCGGTGCTCGGCATCCGCGTCGTGACCGAGCTGGGCCGCACGCTGCCGCGCCTCGTCACCTGCGCCTGCGGCGGCGTGCTGCTGTCGCTGCTCGTCGTCGGGCCCCCGCCCGACGCGGTGTCGCTGGCGCTGGTGCCGTTCGCGCTGCTGCTCGGCGTCACGTGCAACCTCGTCGGGATGTACGCGTTCGCCGGCTCCGGGTTCTGGCTGCGGGACACGCGCTCGGCGTGGTTCCTGTACCAGAAGTTCGTGTTCCTGCTCGGCGGCATGCTGCTGCCGTTGCAGGTGCTCCCGGACGCGATGGCGCGGGTGGCGCTCGGGCTGCCGTTCATGGCGATGGCGTACGCGCCCGCGCGGCTCGCCGCCGGCCACCGCGAGCCGTGGCTGCTGCTCGTGCAGGCCGGCTGGCTCCTCGTGCTGTGGCTGCTCGCCGCGCGGGTGTTCGCCGCGGGCGAGCGCAAGCTCGTGGCGGTGGGCGGATGAACGGGCTGGCCATGACGATGCGCAACGCCGTCGCCGAGGCGTGGGCCAACCGCGGCGCGTTCTGGGCGCAGGTCACCGTGATGGTCGTCAACGACGTCGCGTGGGTGGCGTTCTGGGTGCTGTTCTTCCACCGCGTCGGAACGGTGCGCGGCTGGGACGCGCACGGCGTGCTGCTGCTGCTGGCCGTGCTGACGACGAGCGCCGGGCTCGTGCTCGGCCTGTTCGCCAACGCGCGGTCCGTCGGCCGGCTCGTCAGCGGCGGCGCGATCGACGCGGCGCTCGTGCTGCCGGTGCCGACGCTGCCGTACCTGCTGGTCCGCCGCGTCAACGCGACGAACCTCGGCGACGTGCTCTTCGGCGTGCTGCTGTTCGCGATCGCCGGGTCGCCGTCGCCCGGCCGGGTCGCGCTGTACCTCGTCGGCGTCGTCACCTCCGCCGTGCTGCTGACCGGCTTCCTCGTCGCGACCGGGTCGATCGCGTTCTTCGCGGGGCGCGACGACGTCGGCGAGCTGTCGTTCCACGGGATGCTGCTGCTGTCGTCGTACCCGGTCGACGTGTTCGGGCCGGTCGCGAAGATCGTGATGTACACGGTCGTGCCGGCGGCGTTCGTCGGCGCCGTGCCGGCCAAGCTCATGGCGTCGTTCGACCCGTGGGTCGCTTTGGCGCTGGTGGGTTCGGCGGCGTTCTTCGCGCTGCTGGGCTGGACCGTGTTCAACGCCGGCCTGCGCCGCTACACCTCCGGCGCCGTCTGGACCAACGCCTGACCCCACCCCACCCCACCCCCCTCGCCGTGAGCGTTTCCTGCAGCGAAGGTGACACGGCGCGACTTCCCTGCAGGAAACGCGCGGCGGCGGCCGGGGCGCGGGGCGCGCTGCGCGGCGGCGGCCGGGCGCGGGGCGCGCCGCGCGCCGGCGGCCGGGCGCGCTCAGTCCTGCTGGAGCGTCGCCCAGAGGCCCGCCGCGTGCAGCCGCGCGACGTCGAACTCCATCGACTCCTTCGGCCCGCTCGACACGACCGCCCGGCCCTTGTGGTGCACGTCGAGCATCAGCTTCGTCGCCTTCTCCTTCGAGTAGCCGAAGAGCTTCTGGAAGACGTAGGTGACGTAGGTCATCGTGTTGATCGGGTCGTTCCAGACGATCGTGACCCACGGGCGGTCGGGGTCGGTGCGTTCGTCCCCCTCGGTCCGCTCGGTGCGTTCCGGCGCGATCGTCACCAGACGACCCTACGACCCCGCCGCTCCGGCGAACGCGGTTCTCCGGTCTCGACAATGGTCACCGGTAGCGGCCGCCAGTACGGTCGCCGACGTCGCGACGACCCGTTTCGGGGGGGCCCGAACGGAGGCACCGTCCATGCGCCGTACCCTGCTCCTGCCCGCTCTCCTCGCGCTCGCCACCGGCGCCGCGCTCGCCGCGCCCGGCGCCGGCGCGGCACCCGCCGGCATCGAGGTCGTGACCGGTCCCGCGGCCGTTCCGCTCCCCCTGCCCGAGAACCTCGCGTCCGCGCTCGTCCTCGCCGAGGCGTACGCCGCCGCGCACCCGGACGACGTCGCGCACCCGTGGGTGGACCGCGCCCGCGGCGTCGTCGTCCTGCCCGTCACGGCGGCCGCGCCCGAGGCCGTCGCCGCCCCGCTGCGCGCGCGGCTGGCCGGCCTCTCCGGCCTCGCCACCACCCGCGCGGCGCGGTCGTACGCCACGCTCGAACGCATCGAGACCGCCGCGATCGACCTGACGCTCGGCGACGTCGCCGGCGCGGAGGCGATCGTCGCGACCTACACCGACGCGCGCACCAACCGCGTGGTCGTCCAGACCGACGCCGCGCCGCCCGCGCTGCTCGCGGCGCTGGCCGCGCGCTTCGACCGCGACGCGGTCGTCGTCCGGGCGATCCCGGGCACGCACCGCCCGGACCCGCAGGCGCGGAACACCGACGTGTCGCCGTTCAAGGGCGGCGCGAACATCAACGTCCCGCCGGGCGGCTGTACGAGCGGCATCCCGTGGCGCCGCAACGCGGGCCAGCGGATGCTCACCGCCGGTCACTGCGCGCCGGCCGGCGGCTCGGTCTCGACGCCGTCGACGTCCATGGGCACCGTCACGAACGCGTCCGGCGAGACGTGGAACTCCGGCACCGGCACCGTCCCCCTCACGGGGCAGACGGCCAACCGCGGCGACCTCGCCCGGATCGACATCGCGTCCGGCAAGTCCGCCGGCACGGCGGTCTACACCGGCGGCGTGAACAGCACGACGTGGAAGAACATGATCATGATGGCCACCCGCCGCAGCGCGGTCGGCGACCAGTACTGCACCGGTGGCGCGTACTCCGGCGAGATCTGCTCGTGGAGCGTCTCGGCGACCGGGACGAACGTCAGCTACTCGAGCGGCGAGGTGGCGCGCAACGTCGTCACCGGCACCCGCACGCCGACGCCGTGCACGACGAACGGCGACTCCGGTGGGCCGATCTACAGCAACGACAGCAACAACGTCGTCGCCAAGGGCGTCCACTCCGGCGGCAGCGCCGGCACGACGTGCTTCGGGGTGTTCACCGACGTGTGGACGGCGTGGGACGCGTTCGGCGGCTGGGCCAACGACCTCGCCATCAACGACGGCGACCGCCGCACGAGCAACCAGCTCCTCCAGCCGCCGCACTACCTGAAGTCCCCGAACGGCCTGTACACGCTGGAGATGCAGCACGACGGCAACCTGGTGATCTACAAGCCGAGCCACATCGCGGTCTGGGCGACCGGGACCAACACGGCCGCCAACGAGGGCGCGTACGCGGTCATGCAGAACGACGGCAACTTCGTGATGATCCGGCCCGGCGGCGTGACCGTCTGGTCGACCGGCACCGGTGGCCACACCGGCGCGTACATCCGGCTCCAGGACGACTGCAACCTCGTCGTCTACACCTCGACCGGCACCGCCCTCTGGGCGTCGAACACCGCCGGCTGCTGAGCGGCTCCCGGGCGGTCCGGCGCGCGCCGGGCCGCCCGGAGGCGGCACGGTCCGGGCGCGAGCCGGGCGCGAGCCGGGCGCGAGCTGGGCCGCCCGGAGGCGGCGCGGTCGGGGCGCGGTCCGGGCGAGCCGGGCCGCCCGCAGGCGGCGCGCGGTCACGGCCAACCGGCGCGGAGTTCCTGCCAAACCCGCCGGCCCGGGATGGACACGCCGGGCCGGTGGCGTTGCCTCCCGTGGGAGGCACCTAGGGTGAAGGACATGGCAGCGAAGTACCGCGTCGGCATCGCGCTGGCGTTGATCTACGTCGTGTGGGGGTCGACGTACCTGGCGATCCGCTACGCGATCGGCGCGGGCACCGGCGAGCGCGGGCTACCCCCGCTGATGATGGGCGGCGTCCGGTTCGCGCTGGCGGGCGCGCTGCTGTTCGCCTGGTCCTCGCGCCGCCCCGCCGCGGACGGCCGGCCGGACCCGCTGGGCCGGTCGCAGTGGCTCGCCTGCGGGTTCATCGGCACCGCGCTGCTGCTCGGCGGCAACGGCCTCGTGATGCTCGCCGAGCGCACCGTCCCCTCCGGCATCGCCGCGGTCGTCGTGGCGCTCGTGCCGATCTGGACCGCGCTGCTCGGCCTCCTCCTCGGCGGCGAACGCCTCCGTACGCTCGCCGGCCTGGGCCTGCTGATCGGGTTCGCCGGCGCCGTCGTGCTCGCCAACCCGACCGGCGCCGACCGCGTCCCGACCGGCGGCGTGCTCATGCTGCTCGCCGCGACGATGTCGTGGTCGATCGGGTCGTACTACGCGAAGGGCGCGCCGGTCCCCCGCCGCCCGCTGGTGATGACCGGCATGGAGATGATGTGCGGCGGCACCGCGCTGCTCGTCGTCGGGCTGGCCACCGGCGAGCTCGCCGACCTGGACCTGGCCGCCGCCGGCTGGAAGGCGTGGACGGCGTTCGGCTACCTCGTGGTCTTCGGCTCGATG
The DNA here is from genome assembly GCA_036382875.1 of Mycobacteriales bacterium. Lineage (GTDB taxonomy): Bacteria > Actinomycetota > Actinomycetes > BP-191 > BP-191 > BP-191. The sequence continues at coordinate 225,260 of DASVPJ010000001.1, read as the reverse complement.
ATCGCGTTCACCGCCTACGCCTGGCTGCTGCGCAACGCCCGCCTCTCGCTGACGACGACGTACGCCTACGTCAACCCGGCGGTCGCGGTGCTGCTCGGCGCGCTGTTCCTGAACGAGCGCCTCACCGGCCGCACGATCGCCGCGAGCGCGCTGATCGTCGCCGGCGTCGCGCTCGTCGTGTCGAGCCGCCCCGCGCCCGCGGCGACCGAGGCGGCGCCGGTGACCGCGACGGAGGCGACCGAGGCCGAGGCGGAGGCGCTGGCGTGATCTTCGAGACCGAGCGACTGCGCGCCCGCGACTGGCGACCCGACGACGCCGAGGCGGCGTTCCCGATCTACCGGGAGCTCGACGTCGTGCGCTACCTCGGCAGCGTCCCGCAGCCGGTCGGCAGCGTCGACGAGATGCGCGAACGCATCGACCGCTGGGTCGCGGGCCGCACCTCCGACGGCTACGGCTTCTGGGCGCTGGAGACGCACGACGGGACGCTGGTCGGCGCGACGCTCGTGAAGCCGTTGCCGGGCGCGGACGAGGTCGAGATCGGCTGGCACCTCGGCACCGAGCACTGGGGCCGCGGCTACGCCACCGAGTCCGGTCGCGGCGCCGCGCGGTACGCGTTCGAGCACCAGGGCCTCGACGTCGTCTACGCGGTCATCGTCGCCGAGAACGCGCCGTCCATCGCGGTCGCGCGGCGGCTCGGCATGATGCACGAGGGCAGCACCGACCGGTACTACGGCAAGCCGCTCGAGCTGTTCTCGCTGCGGAACACGAAAGCCCCGGCGTAACCGCCGGGGCCCTCGTCGAAAGCGGAACTAGACCGGGCGGACGTTCTCCGCCTGCGGGCCCTTCTGGCCCTGCGTGATGTCGAACTCCACGCGCTGGTTCTCGTCCAGCGAGCGGTAGCCGTCCGCCTGGATCGCCGAGAAGTGCACGAACACGTCGGCGCCGCCGCCGTCCTGTGCGATGAAGCCGAAGCCCTTCTCCGCGTTGAACCACTTCACAGTGCCCTGCGCCATGCTCTTGTCCTCCTGGGACTGCCAGGCCCGCGACGTGCGGACCCTCGATCAGTTGCCGTCGGAGGGCGCTCAGGTGGCCGGCCCTGTGCCGGACATGAGAGACGCCCGCGTACCAACCCGCGGGCGTTCGAGAACGTGCGTGGAGATGGAGGGCAACTACGCAAACCGTACAGGGACGGACGAGCCTGCACAAGGGTCCGGCGTCACGCCACGCGGGGCACGTTGATCGGGAGCTGCGGCGGCACCTCGGCCAGGCAGGCGGCCGTGACCGGCTTCAGCAGCGCGCAGGCGGCGTCCACCTCGCCGTCGGAGAACGACCGCCACGGGCCGGCCGCCGCCGCGTCCGTCGCGCGCTCCACGTCCTGCCGCAGCGTCACCCCCGCCGGCGTCAGCCGGCCGTCCGCGTCGAGCAGCCCGCGCTCGCGCAGCCGCCCGGCCGCCGCGGCCCACTCCTCGTCCGTCCAGCCGCGGGCCGGCTGCGACTTCTCCCGCGGCACGTCGTCGCCCGCCCGCAGCACGTTGACGTCGCACGGCGGCAGGTCGTACGCCACCAGCGCCGCGACGTGCCCGTCGCCGCGCAGCTCGCGCAGCGCCGTCGCGGCGAGCCACGCCCGCTCGGCGTCGTCGTCCGGCCGCGGCAGCCCGGCGTTGGCCGCGCCGAGCACCCGCCCGGCCAGGTCGGCGGCGTCGACGGCGCGTTCCAGCGTCCCCGCGATCGCCGCCCAGTCCGCGTCCGGCGCCATCCGCCGCAACGCCGCCCGCGCCCCCTGCGCGCGGGCCGCCAGCGCGCGCTCCGGCGAGATCCGCTGCCACACGTCGGGGAACGCCCGGCGCACCATGTGCGGCGCGAAGCCGTAGAACGTCGCCAGCACGACCTCCGGACCGGCCGCGCCGAGCGGCGCGGCGCGGCCCGCGAAGTACGTGCGCCAGAAGCCGTCCAGCCCCGCCTCGGCGAACGCCGCGAACGTCTCCGGCACGAAGTACGTCACCGCGTGCAGCGGCTCGAAGTGCGCCCACAGCAAGGTCTCCCGGCGCATCACGGCACCTCGAACAGCAGGCAGCCGGACGTGGCGTGCGCGAGCAGCCGGCCGTTCGCGTCGGTCAGCCGTGCCTCCGCGAGCGCGGTGCGCCGTCCCATCGTGAGCACCTCCCCTGTCGCCGTCAGCCGCCCGGTCTCGACCGTGACCGGGCGCAGGAAGCGGACCGAGATGTCGAGGGACGTGTACGCCGTCCCGGCCGGCAACCGCGAGTGCACCGCGCAGCCGGCCGCGGAGTCCAGCAACGTCGCGACGACGCCGCCGTGCACCGAGCCGATCGGGTTGTAGTGCCAGGGCTGCGGGTCGCCCGCGAACACCGCGTGCCCCTCCGCCACCTCGACGAGGTCGAAGCCGAGCGTCTGCGCGATCGGCGGCGCCGGCAGGTCGCCGTCGAGGACCCGCCGCAGCATCGCGAGACCGGCCTCGGTCCGGGCCGCCTCGGCCGTCGGCGCCGGGTCGTTCCAGGCGTACGTGCGCTCCGTCATGGGAGGGATCGTGCCACCCGCCGCGAACCCCCCTCCCATGGCTCTCCGCCGCCGCCTCGCGCTCGCCGCCGCCGGCACCCTCGCGGCCGCGCTCGCCGCCACCGGCTCGTCCGCCGCGCCGGGCGGGCGCGGCGTCGCGTTCTACGCCGGTGGCCGCGGCAACGCCGGCCCCGCGCCGCGCGTCGAGCTGTTCCGGACCGGGTTCCGCGGCGCCGGCGAGCCCACCATCGGCATCGCCAAGGACGGCACGATCTGGTCGGACGCGCGCGAGGACGTCGTGCGCTCGACCGACAACGGCCGCACGTGGACGCTGCTCACGCTCGACGGCCATGCCGCGACGCTCGACCCGTACGTCTACGTCGACCGCGCCACCGGCCGGGTCTGGAAGTCCGACCTCGCCGGCACCTGCCAGGTGCTGTCCTGGAGCGACGACCGCGGCGGCACGTGGAGCCACGCGCCGGCCGCGTGCAACCAGTCCGACCACCAGTCGATCACCGCCGGCAAGCCGACGACGGCGGTGCCCACCAACGGCTACCCGAACGTCCTCTACAACTGCTCGCAGACCGTCGGCTACAACGGCTACTCGTTCGCGACCGGCTGCGCCGCCTCGCGCGACGGCGGCGTCTCGTGGGCGCCGACGGGGACGTTCGCGTTCCACGACCCGAGCCCGTACGGCGTCGGCCCGGAGACCGGCGACGCCGGCATCCCCGGGCACTGCATGGGCGACAACGGCCCCATCGCCACCGCGCCGGACGGCCGTCTCTACGTCCCGCGCGGCTGGTGCGGCCAGCCGTGGCTCGCGTGGAGCGACGACGAGGGTGCGACGTGGACGCGCGTGCAGGTCGCGAAGAACGGCATGAACACCTCGCACGAGGGCGGCTTCGGCTTCGTCGCGCCCGGCCACGGCCAGTCCGAGCACGAGGCGGCGGTCGCGGCGGACCGGTTCGGCAACGTGTACTTCCTGTGGGTCGGTCTCGACCGGCTGCCGTACCTCGCCGTGTCGCGCGACCGCGGCGCGACGTTCGGCGCGCCGGTGCGGATCGCGCCGCCCGGGCTGCGCGAGGCGTGGGGCCCGGCGCTCGACGTCGACGACCGCGGCCGGGTGGCCGTGGCGTTCATGGGCTCTGCGAACTCGCCGGGCAAGCCGTTCACGGGCTCGTACGGCGAGACGACGTTCACCGGCTACCTCGCGCTGATCCCGCGGCCGACCGACCCGCGCCCGCTCGTGTGGGCGGGCGCGGTATCCGGACCCGACGCGCCGTTCGTCTACGGCACCTGCGGCCCGGGGCGGTGCGACGACGGCGTGCTGGACTTCATCGACGTGACGTTCCACCCGGACGGCAGCGTCTGGGGCGCGTTCGTGGACAGCGCGCAGGGCGACGAGCTGGTCCTCGGGCGGCTGCGGGCGCCGCGCTAGTCTTCGTCTCCCCTCAAGACGGAAGGCACCCTCATGCGCAAGCTCCTCGCTCTCGCCGTGCTCGCCGCGTCCCTCGGCGCGCCGGCGGCCGCGTTCGCCGTCAAGGACTGCGACGGCCAGGGCATCTGCCTGTGCGGCACCGAGATCGCCGTCGGCCTGCCGGACAAGGACCCGATCGTCAGCCTCGGCCGCATCGACTGCTAGGCCGCCCGGCCCCAGTCGGCACCCGATCGTTACGGCGCCGCGACCATCGGCGGCGGCGGCGTTCGTAGGGTCGGCGCGTGCTCCGGACCCGCGCGGCGCTGGCCGCGCTGCTGCTCGCCGCCTGCTCCTCCGGCCCACCCGTCGCGGAACGCCGCCGAGCCGACCTCGACGTGCTCGTCGAGTCCGTGACGACGTTGCACCCGTCGCCGTTCTCCGCGCGGCCGGAGGGCGAGTGGCGCGCCGCGGTCGCGGCGGCCCGGGCCCGCGCCGGCGACGTGAGCGACGACGAGTTCCGCTTCCTCGTCGGCACGCTCGCCAACCTCGGCGACCGCAACGGCCACGGCGGTGTGTTCCCGACCGACCAGCCGGCGTCGGTCGGCATGTGGCCGCTGCGGCTGTACGAGTTCGCCGACGGCTGGCACGTCGTGTCCGCGCACGACGGCGCGCTGGTCGGCGCGCGCGTCGAGGCGATCGGCGGCCGGCCCGTCGCCGAGGTCGCGGCGGCGCTCGCCCCCATGGTGCCGCGGGACAACGAGCACAGCCTGCGCGCGCGGCTCGCGACGTACCTCGTGGTGCCGGCGTTCCTGCGCGGCGCCGGCCTCGCCGCCGGGCCGTTGACGGTGGTCGATGCGTCCGGCGCGCGGCGCGACGTGTCGCCGCCGACCGTCGCGCCGGCCGAGTACGCGCGGCTGGCCGGGCTCGACGTGCCGCAGATCCCGCTCGCGCTCCCCCGCCCGCCGTACGCGCCGCCGGACGATTGGTGGTGGTCCGTCCGCCGCGGCGACGCGCTGGTCGTCGGCTACGAGCGCGTCCTCGGCGAGATGCCCGACGGGCGGCAGCTCCGGCGCTTCACCGACCGCCTGCGCGCCGACGTCGCGGCGCACCGGACTCGCGTCGTGGTGGTCGACGTCCGGCGCAACCCGGGCGGCGAGACCGGCTCGGCGACCTTCCTCGTGAGCCTGCTGCGCGAGCTGCGCACCGAGCGCCGCATCCCGGTGCGGGTGCTCGTCTCCCGCGCCACCTACTCCGCCGCGTCGCTCGTGTTCTCGCGGCTGCGCGGCGAGGTCCGCTTCTACGGCGAGGCCACCGGCGGCGGGTCCTCGACGTTCGGCAACCCGACGTCGCGCACGTTGCCGCACAGTGGCATCGTCGTGCAGATCGCGGGGGCCGGTGCCGACGGGCTGGCGACGCCGATCCCCGCGATCGAGCCGGACGTGCCGGTCGCGGTCACGTGGCGGGACTGGAGCCGCGGCGTCGACGCCGTCCTCGACGCCGCGTTGCGTTGACTGCGTCCCGTAACGGCAATCAACCGTCGTCCGCGAGCACCTCGACGACCTTGCCGGACCCGACCTCTCTGCCGTACCAGAGCGTGAAGCGCGCACCGGGTGTCGCATACCGCGCCGCGACGTCGTGCCAGAAGGCCACCGTCGCGTTGAACGCCTCGCCCGGTCGTCCCACGCCTGCCACGTGCTCGAACGCCGCACCGAGCCGCACGTCCTCCCCGTGATCGTCGAACACGAAGAGGAGGCTGCGCGACCCAGGCTCGACGGCGGCGGTCAACCCGCCGCCCTCGGCCTGCCGCAGTTCGACCTCGACGGCGACACGATGACCTGGCACCTCATCCACCCGGGCCCAGAATCTGGATGTCGGTGATGTACGGCAACATCTCCTCCGGGAGGTACCACGCCGGGCCCTCCCCGGCGATGTTCAGGCGCTCGTACTGGCTCAGCAGTCGCGTGTCGGTGCAGCCGGACGTGATGCAGAACGGCCCGCCGAGGCGACTCTTCGACATCATCTTCGCGAAGTTCTCAGCCTGTGCCCTGGTCGGGAAGAAGTACTTCCCCTCGTTGCCGGGGCCAAGCCGATACTGGCCCGTGCTCTCGATGTCCTGCAGCTCCCCGCGCTCGACCGCACGGTAGAGCCTCGTGGTGCCGCCACCCCCACCGCCGGCGTCTCGGATGAAGGTCCCTCCGGCCATCCTCATCGAGGCGCCGAGGTTCTGCTGGAGCATGAACACCAACATCTCCGAGGCGGCTTCGCCGCGCTGCCGCGCGCCCTCGGCCCACTCGGCGCAGCGCACGTTGCCGTGCACCTGGCAGGCGAAGACGAGGCCCTTGTTGCCGAGGCAGCCGCTCTTGTCGTCACCGAAGCACGGTGAGGTGATGTACGCCCACTTGAGCTGCTCGCGCTCCTGGTCGGAGAACTTCTCGCCGCCGATGATGTGGTCCGGCGTGGGCGCGCCCATGGCGATGTACTGAAGGAAGACCTGGTACTTGATGTTGTGCGCTTCCTCGGTGCAGCTGTTGTTCTCGCAGCCGGACGTGCCGCCTTCCTCCACGATCGGCGCGAGGCCGCTCGGGTCCGTCGTCGACGTCGGGTTGCCGTAGGAGTAGAGGAACGGGTTGAGGCTGCGCGGGTCGGTCGGCGCGAGGAGCGGGTCCGGTGAGACGAACTGGCCCACGCCCGCGTCCAGATAGCGCGCGTCGGTCGCCACCAGGCCGGTCGGGTCCTCGACCTTGTTCAGGAAGCCGCGCGGCGTCGGCAACGTCGCCGCGCCCGGCCGCGGTGACCCGTACGGGTCGTAACGCCGGCGCAGCACCGCGCCGTCCGACGCCGCCACGGTGAGCCCCGCGCTGTTCTGGTGGTTGTTGACGAGCCAGTGCAGCCCCGGCGTCGTGCCGCCGGTCGTCCGCACGGCGTGCCCGCCGTAGTAGCGCGTCGCCGTGACGGTCGAGCCGCTGGCGCTGACCTCCTGGCCCTCCAGGAACAGCGTCCGCGCGCTGTCGCCGTCCCGCCGCATCAGCCGGGCGCCGTCGGCGTCGTAGACGAACGACGTCTTCCGCGGGTCCGAGCCGTCCGCCGTCCAGTCGAGCTGGTGGAGCCAGTTCCACCGCACGGTCTGCGTCACGGTGCCGTTCCAGCGGCTGGTGACGGCGCCGTTCGCGTCGTGGTCGAAGCGGTTCACGCCGTCGATCGCGTCGAGGCCGTGCAGCTTCGGGCCGTACGTGTACGTGTGCGTGACGGCCGACGTGCCGCTGTTGTCGGTGAGCGTCTTGAGGTTGGTGTCGTTGTCGTAGAAGTACGTGTAGTCGTACGGGCTCAGCCCGTTCTTGTTCGGCGTGACGCAGGTCGGGTCCGTCGTGGTGAACGCGCGGTCGAGCTGGTCGCGCCAGTTGTAGCCGAAGCACTCGTATTGCGTCGTCGCGGGCGAGGCGTCGGGCTGCAGCGCGCCGACGCGCGTGACGTTGCCCTCCGCGTCGTACTGAAACGACAGGTCGTCGACCACGCCGTTGCCGCTCGGCGCGCCCGCGACGGTGGCCTTCGCCGACGTCAACCGGCCCGTCGCCGGGTCGTGCGTGAAGTCGCGGTCGACCGTGACGCCGGAGGCGCCGAGGTCACGGGAGAGCAGCCGGGCGACGTTGTCGTACGTCGTCGCCGCCACGTACGGCACGGCCGTCCCGCCGTAATCGCCGGTCAGCGTGGTCGCCCAGCCGCGCGGGTCGAACCCAACCGTCAGGGTCTCCGCCGGCAGCCCACCGGCCGCGGGGAACGTCGTGGTGCGGACGTTGTCGGAGTGGTCGTACGTGTACGAGTACTGGTACGTCCCCGCTAGCGCCCCCGCGGAGGCCGGGATGGTCCACCGCTTGCCGGTGACCCGGCCGCGTCCGTCGTAGCCGGTGACCGTGTACGTGTACGGGTCCCACGTCGTCCCGGACGCGCCGGGGATCGGGTTCGCGTAGCTGGTCGCCGACGCGAGCCGGCCGACGCCGTTCGTCGCGGTGTCGTACGTCCACGCGGCGAGCAGCCGGCCGGTGGCGTTGGTCTCGCGGGTCTCCAGCCGCCGGTTCAGCGCGTCGTACTTGTGCCAGACCGCGTGCGTCAGCGCGTCCTGCGTCGTGACGACGTTGCCGTTCGCGTCGTACGTCGTGGTCGACGCGCCCTGGTCGGGGTCGCTCGACGCGGTACGGCGGCCGAGCCAGTCGTAGGAGTACGACCAGGTGTGCGCGTTGTCGTCCTCGATGCCGGTGAGCCGGCCGTCCCGGTCGTACGAGTACGTCGTCGTGGCGTAGCCGTCGGTCGACTGGGGCGTCGTCTCCTTGACCTGCGTGGTGCGGCCGAACACGTCGAACGACGTGGTGATCGGGCTGCGCACCGGCGGGTAGGCGACCGTCGACCAGCCACCGTGGTCGTACGTCGTGGTGGCCTTCAGCAGGCCCGAGCCGTAGAGCTTGGTCGAGGTCGTGCGGCCGAGCGCGTCGTACGTCGTCCGGGTGTCGGACGGCGACGTGGCCGGGTCGTAGTTGACGAAGTTGGCGCCCGGGACGTCGGAGGCCTGCATCGGGCCGGACACGGCGACCGCGCGGCCCTGGTCGTCGTACCGCGTGCCGGCGACGATCCGCCCGCCGCCGGGGGCGGCGCTCTGCGTCTCGACCGGCTTCCCGAACGACGTCAGGTACTGGTACCCGTCGACGTACACCGCGTTCGAGCTGGTCGTGCCCTCCAGGAGCCGCCGCGTGCGCACCCGGGACGGCACGTCCTGGCTGACGTCGTACTCGTAGACGATGCCGGGCACGCCGGCCGGGTCGCCAGGCCGCTGCACGCTCACGATGCGGCCGAGCCCGTCGTAGGCGACCTGCGTGGTGAACGCGGCGTTCTCCGTGACGGTCAGCGGGAGGCCCCACGCGAAGGAGAACGTCGTTGTCGACTTGACGATGCCGTCGTTGCCGTTGACGACAGCCTGCCGCGTCGTGACGCCGTCGTACGGGAAGCCGGACGCCGGGCTGTACGTGTACGTCGTCTTCGCCTGGGCCGTCGCCGCCTTGCCGTACTCGTTCGGCGCGGTGGTCGACGCGACGCGGCCGAGCGGGTCGTAGGTCGTCGTCGTGATCGCGGCGTTGACGCCGTCGACGAGCTGCTTGACCGTCGTGACGTTGCCCTTCGCGGGCGCCGCCATGTACGCCTGGCCGTCGTAGTTGGTCTCGGTACGGCCGATCTGCGGCGTGGTGGACGGGCTGGCGCAGTCGCCCGCGTAGCGCCGCGTCACGTACGGCAGGCCGATGATCCAGTCCGTCGTGTTGTGGGTGTACGCCGGGATCGTGCACGTGTCGTCGGTGGTGACCGCCGTGTCGCCCATGTCGAGCACCGACTGCCGGACGGCGTACGTCGTGTCGTACGTCGTGACCGTCCGCCGGCGCCGCCAGGTGTCGGTGGCGGGCAGCGTGTTGCGGGTGTAGGTCGAGCTGCGGGACTCGCGCACGAAGTACACGTCGTGCGACTGCCACGCGGCGGCTCCGACGTACTGCCGGACCGCCCACCAGTCCTGGACCACGCGCTCCAGCGCGGCACCCGCGACCGAGTAGCGGATCGTCTCCAGCGGCTTGCCGGCGAGCCAGTCCGAGTCGGTGTACGTCAGCCCCTCGTAGTCGGTGAGCGTCACCGACTTGCTGCCGCCGGTCGGCCCGGCCTTGTCGCCGTGCATGCCGCGGTACGCCTTGTACACCGTCGTGGACCGCGACGTGCTCGCCGGGTCACCGGCCACCTCGCGCACGCTCTCGTAGCCGCGGAAGTCCGACCACGACTGCGCGCCGTTGGTGCCCTCGGAGCCCTGCAGGGCGTTGTCGTAGTGCCACACGGGGGTGCCGAGGTAGGTGTACGCCACGACGCGGTCGGGCGAGTGCGGCGCGGGCAGCGTCGTGTCATCGGCGACGACCGAGGTGACGAGGAACTTGCGGAACGCGCCGTAGCCGGCCGGCGTCCCGCCGGGGCCGTCGGGGTCGTAGTACTGCGGGAAGCAGTCGGTGTCGTTCTGGTTCCAGCCGCCGTTCGGCGGCAGCACGGCGGCGTTGCACGGGTTCTGCTGGCCGTACGTCACCGTGGTCGTCGTGCCGAGCTCGTCCTCGACCGACGTGACGCGGTACTTGTTCGTCGCGGGGACGCCGAGCGACGGGTTGCTGTCCACGCGGTTGCTCAGCGCGGTGCCGCCGATGTGCACGTCGGGCAGCGTGAGGCGCGTGCCGACGAGGCCGTGCCGGCGGATCGTCGTGAGGAACAGCGAGGGCGTGGTGTCCTCGTTGGTGTCCGGGAAGCTGTAGAACAGCTCGACCTCGTCCACGTCGGAGTAGGTCGCCACCGCCGGGTCGGTCGTCGCGTTGGTCTTCACCCAGGTGCTGACGCGGACGATCTTCTCGGTCGACCAGAACGACGGCGCCTTCTGCCCGATGCCGGGGCACGACGTGGCGGACGTGCAGCGCAGGTCGAGCGGGACGTCCGGGTAGTTGCTCGCGGTGTTCAGCGTGTCGTCGGTGCAGCCGACCTGCGCGGCGCACCGGTGCGTGGTGTCGACCCGCACGTACGCGGGCGGCGCCCAGTTCTCGCGCGTGGAGCGGTGGCCGTAGTTGATCGAGCGCAGGAACCCGCCGCGGTCGTACTGCACGGGGGTGTTCGAGATGCCGTTGCGCGCGTAGTAGTTCGTCTCCTTGACCCAGAACAGCGACATCACGTTGTCGTTGCGGTCGAGGACGCGGTCGAGGTTCCAGCGCCACGCGCGGCGGCACCAGGACACCGCGAACACGCCGGTCGTCGAGTAGCACGGCTCGCCGGCGTCGTCACCGAAGACCGGCACCGTCCACGCCCCGTTCGTGACGGCGTTGGTCACCGGCTCGCGGCCGTAGCCGAACAGGTTGCGGGTGCCGTCCGGCGTCGTGACCTCCCAGTAGTCGCCGAACTGGTCGCCGTTGTTGGCGCCGGTCAGCGAGCGGATGCGCCAGCCCGGGTCGTCGCGCAGCCGCCACTCGTTCGTTCCCGGCTTGCGCACCAGCTCGGACGAACGGCCGTCCCAGGACAGGAAGTACTCCGGGCTCTGGTGGCAGAGGTCCTGCTCGGTGTGCCCGTCCTCGGTGCAGGACTGGAACTTCCGCTCGATGAACATCGGCGAGAACGTGAAGCCCTCGCCGACCTGGGACGGCTGCCCGTTGGCCTTGGCGGTGCGCCCGTCCACCGACTGCGACGAGTACGCGAGCCCGAGCGACGGCGTCTTGCCCGCGGGCGCGGGCGGCATCGGCATCGGGTACGACCACGAGAAGCCGCCGGTGTTCTTCGACACCGACCACTTCGCCGCGCTCGACAGCGGCGTCGCCGTGTAGTCGCCCGTGGGTCCGGACGGCGTCGAGGCGAGGGCGTACGTCCCGCCGTCCGACGGGAGCGCGGCTGCGGTGGCCGGAGCGGACATCGAGTCGCTGCTCCGGCGCTCCGCGACGGCGGCCGGGACGACGACGTCACCGGCGATCCGCCCGGCCGTCAGGTCGTTGGTCGCCGCGACCGCCGACGGCGTGCCGCACCCGGCCAGGTCGGGCGTGGTGGTGGCGCACGCGGGGAGGCCGACGAGACGCAGCCGGCTCGCGAAGTCGCCGCCGAACGCGTTGCGGAACGCCGCGTAGTCGACCGCGAGGCGTACCCGCGCCGGCTCCGGGACGCCGTCCGCGCGGGTCACCGACACGAGCACGTACGACGCGCCGGCCGCCTCCGCGACCGCGCGTTCGTGGACCGTGACGGCCACCTTCGCCGGCGCGCCGCCGGACGCGGGGACGCCGACGAGGACGGGGAGGTCGCCCGCGCGGGCGAGGCCGGTGGCGGGCACCGCGACGTCGGCCACGCCGGTCCTCGGCGGCGTCACGGCCGGCGCGGTCGCCCACGCCGGGTCGGACCGGTCGCTCGCCGCCTGCCATCGCGGCTCCGGCGCGAACGGCTTGCCGGCGACCGTCAGCCGTGGGTCGCTCTTCGGCCGTTGCCGCTCGGCGGCCGCGGCGACCCGGGCCGCCGCGCCGTCCGCCGAGACCATCGACGCCGCCAACGCCACCACGACGAGTCGCGCGACAGTACGCATTACGCCACCCCCCACCAGGGACCGTCCGGCGCGCGGGTGTGCGTCGCCTGCCCACACGTGTCGTGCCGGCGGCGAAAGGTTCGCGGGGTTTGTCGGATCGGGAAGACCGGGCGCGAGGCGGACGGGATGTCCTACGACCTCGCTGGAGTGCGGCCGCACCAGCTTTCCGTCGGCTTGGCGGGCACGAGGTGTCAGAGGCTGCCGTGCACATTGCGCAGTTCGCGCGTCAGCTCCTCCAGCAGCGCGTCATCGATAGTGATCGTCAACGTCAACCTGACGACCTGACGCTCGCCGTCCTCCCCGGGCTCGTTCGTCAACGCCGACTCAAGGCTGCTCCGGAAGGTGTCCACGAAGTCGCGGTACTGCTCGATGGGCAGCGTGAGGAGGTCTGCCAACAGGTCGAAGAGATGTGTGAGGTGATCACTGACGCGGGTTGCCCGCACATCCGCCGACCAGTCGAGCATCGCGTCATACACGTCGATCAAGCGCGACGCGAGGTGCTCGATGCGTTCCGGGTCACCAGGTTCCCCCGGGGGTCCGAACGCCGACCGCTGGACACGCTCATCAAGTATCCGAGTCGTGTTCGACACGATGGCGCCGGCTCGACTGGTCGCGTCGGAGACGTATGCCACCGCGTCCTCGTCGGACAGGCGGCGCCCGAGTAGTGAGACGAAGCGCATCTGGTGGTCTCGCCACTTCGCCTCCAGCGCATCTCGCCGTTGGAGCATCGTCGCGGCGAACAGCAGATACTCCCACGACGGCGGGCGCGCGACGAGCAACGCGGCCGTCTCGGCAGGCGTTCGCGGAACACGGCTGAAGGTCGGTGAGGTGTCAGGCTGCGGAGCGCACTTCTGGACGATCGCATCGACGACGTCGCCGAGCGAGAACTCGCGGGCGTCGAGGTAGCCGACCGTGGGCCGGAGGCCGGGAAGATCGCTGTCGTCGAGTCGCACGGGCAACAGGTATTCGGTGTCCGACTCGAGAGCGCGGGCCTGGGCGCTCTGGCTCTCATGACGCGTCCAGATCTTCTGGGTGTACGCCGACGAGATGAACAAGATCGCGTACCGCGCCTTCTTCCGGTAGATCTCGTCGAAGAACCGGTATAGATCCGTACCCCACGTCTCCACGACCTCGAATCTGTCGTAGAAGACGCGAACCCCCTGATCACGCAATGCAGTCGCAATCTGCTCGACGTAAGGCCTGTCCTCGCCTGCGAACGACAGCGCGACGTCCCACTCCCACTTCTCTGCATCGTGGGCAGGATGCGACATACCCGAGGGACGAGGCGGAGACGGGGGAGCGATCGCGGAGCGGGGTTGCACCGTCGTCGCCGATGCCGGCAAGCGAGGCGGCGGAAGCGGCTCAGGTCCTCGCGGTGGGGCCACGGAACCACCGGGGATGCGTTGCGTCGCGTCGTTCCACAGGTCACGCGCTTGAGCTCGCACGGACTCACGGAACGTCGGTGTGTGATTGCCCTCCCTTCTCCGCCGCCTGCGCCGGCGGATCACAGCCGGTACGAAACCGAATGCGAGCGCGGCCATGATCATCAGTCCGAGGGTGTCACCGACGGCAACGGCGAAGCTCTGCCGCGGCTCGCCCGTGCTCGGGTCGGACCACAGCGCGCTGATCTGCGCGACAGTGCCCACCGCCCCAAGCCACATGACCCAATCGGTCCACAGTGGAGCGTCGTAGAGACCTCGAACGTAGCGGCCGCGTTCGCGGTGCACCCGTCCCCCGATCCGCCGGCATTCGAGCGGACTCCGGCTTCAAAACGGTACCGCCCGCTGTCGGGGAACAGCACGAAGGCCCCGCCGTGATGGCGGGGCCTTCGGCACTGGTGGAGGTGGCGGGAATCGAACCCGCGTCCTTCGGCGAACAACCAGGGCTTCTCCGGGCGCAGCGTGCTGTGGTTTTCTCGGCCCCACCGGTCACGCACGCAAGCCGGTGCCGGGCTCAGTCACTGCGAGTTGTCCCTAAGCCTCCCCGTGACCGGGAGGTTCGGTGAGTCCCCTGGCGACGCCAGCATCCCGGCCGGAGACACTCCGGGGCTGACGGCTACCTACTACTAGGCAGCGAGCGCGTAGTTATCGGCGCTTGTTTCTTGTGCGACGTTTCGTGGTTAACGAGATCATCGTCGCCTTCCTCGGCCCGCTTCCCCTGCCTCCTCGTCCGAAGTCGAGACCATTCACCCCCAGGTCGGGAGCACCAGACTAGCCAACGACCGCCGGGTCACGCTTGTTCCAGGAACGCCAGCACCCGCTCGCGCACCAGGGCGGCGGCCGCGGGGTCGTGGTCGGCCGACGACGGGTCGGCGAACAGGTGCCGGTCGCCCGGGTACTCGAACAGCTCCGCGCCAGGCACCGCGGCCGCGAGGTCGCGGGCGATCGGCGTGTCCTCGAACGGGTCGTCCGACATGAGGTGCATCTGCAACGGCACCCCGTCCGGCCAGGCGTCGCCGAACTCGCCGAGCGGGACGGCGCTGTAGAGCAACACGGCGCCCCGCGCGCCGGGGCGGGTCTGCGCGAGGTACTGCGCCGGCATGACGCCGAGCGACATGCCGACGTACACGACCTCGGCGGGCAGCGCGGACGCGGCGGACACGGCGCGCTCCATGACGACGTCGAAGCCGGTCTCCCGCGCGAACCCCACGCCCGCGTCGACGTCGGGGAACGTCGCGCCCTCGAACGAGTCCGGCACGTGCACGGTGTGCCCGGCCTCGCGCAGCGCGTCGGCGAACGACAGCACGCCGGGCGAGACCCCGAGCGCATGGTGGAACAGCACGACCTCAGCCATGCGGCCGACCCTACGCGAGGCTGGGCAGGTCCACGACGACGCGCGGCGCGACCTCGGGCGACGGCGACGCGAGCGCGGCGGACACGCGGTCCTGCAGCCGCCGCCGCTTGTGCCGGTACATCGCCGCGTCGGCGGCCTTCCAGGCGTCGTCCAGCGTCGCGCCGCCCTCGCGCACGGCCATGCCGACGGACGCCTCGATGCCGGCGTGCCCGAACGCCGTCGAGATGCGGTCGAGCAGCGACCGCCCCTCCAGCTCCGACGCCTCGACCGCGAGCACGGCGAACTCGTCGCCGCCCACCCGCGCGACCTGGTCGCACATCCGCGAGACCCGGCGCAGCACGAGCGCGGCGGCGCGCAGCAGCCGGTCGCCGGCGTCGTGGCCGTGCGCGTCGTTCGCCTTCTTCAGCCCGTCGAGGTCCACGGAGATGACGCACGCGGGCCGCCCGTACCGGCGGCAGCGCGCCTCCTCCTCCAGCAGCACCTTGGTCCAGGCGAGCCGGTTGCCGAGCTGCGTCAAGGGGTCGACGTGCGCCTCGACCTCGGCCCGCTCCGCGCGCTGCACGACCTCGGACGCGCGCAGCTCCAGCGCGACGACGTTCGAGACGAGCGCGGCGACGGCCTCCAGCACCGGGCCGAGCCCGACGACGGACGGCGGCTGCACGAGCGGGTCGTGGCCGGAGATGGTGCCGAACACCGCCCCCTCGACGACGATCGGCGCCCCGGCGAACGCCGCCACCGGCATCACCTGCGTGACGCCGGCCGTGGCGTACGCCGGCACGTCGGTCAGCCGCGGCGCGACGCGCGGCCCCTGGCCGTGCACCATCCGCCAGTCGACCGACGCGGAGTACGGCAGCACGTGACCCGGCCGCAGGCCGTAGCCGTTCTCGGTGCAGTCGAGCACGACGAGCGAGTCGTTCTCGATGCGGGTGACCATCCAGAGGTCGAACGCCGCCTGCTGGCGCAGCAGCCGCAACGCGGTCCCGGTGGCCGACGCGAGCTCGGGCCGCGTCGCCAGCGCGAGGCCGGAGGCGGTCCAGGTGCGAGGCTCCATCGGTTCCCCCAGAAACGGACATCAGGGACGTTGCGGTCAGTCAACGCTGACGTTCGTACATCCCGCCATAGTTCCATCGGGCCAGATATGTCCGGTCAGTCGGGACGACCCTTCGCCCGGCGGCCCAGCTCGCGCGACACCTCCCGCGCCGCGTCGCGCGAGGCCAGCGCCTGGCGCTTGTCGTACGACTTCTTGCCGCGGGCGAGCGCGATCTCGACCTTGGCGCGGCCGTCCTTGAAGTAGAGCTGCAACGGCACCAGCGCGAGCCCGGACTCCTTCGTCTTGCCGACGAGCTTCGCGATCTCCTCGCGGTGCAGCAGCAGCTTCCGCGCGCGCTTCGGCGTGTGGTTGGTCCAGGTGCCGAGGTCGTACTCGGGGATGTGCGCGTTGTGCAGCCACACCTCGCCGTCCTTGACGGTGGCGTAGGAGTCGGTGAGGTTCGCCCGGCCGGCGCGCAGCGACTTCACCTCGGTGCCGGTGAGCACCAGGCCGCACTCGTAGACGTCCTCGATCGCGTAGTCGTGGCGGGCCTTCTTGTTCTGCGCGACGAGCTTGCGCCCGGTCTCCTTCGGCACGGTCAGCCCCTCGGGACGTCGATGGAGGCGACGGTACCGGCCAGCACCTCGACCGCGCGGCGCAGGGCGGCTCGGGTGTCGTACGCGGCCGGCAGGTCGACGTCCGGCGTGATGCCGACCTGCTCGACCGAACGCCCGCTGGGCGTGAAGTAGCGCGCGACGGTGACCTCGATCGCGGAGCCGTCGGAGAGCACGATCGGCTGCTGGACCGAGCCCTTGCCGAACGTCCTCGACCCGACGACGAGTGCGCGGTTGCGGTCCTGCAGCGCCCCCGCGACGACCTCGGCGGCGCTCGCCGTGCCGGCGTCCACGAGCACCACGACCGGGGTCTTGGTGTCGCCGCGGCCGGTGACGTCGTACGCCTTCTCGCCGCCGCGCCCGCGGTAGGTCACCACGGTGCCGCCGTCGAGGAACAGCGACGCGGTGTCCACGGCCTCGTCCAGGAAGCCGCCGGGGTTGCTGCGCAGGTCGAGCACGATGCCGTTGACCTTCTTCGCCCGCAGCCGCTCGTACGCCGCCTTCACCTCGCGCGCGGCGCCCCGGGTGAACGCCGTCACGCGGATGCGGCCGACGTTGCTCTCCAGCACGTCGTCGGAGACGTCCTTGGACACGAGGTCGGCGCGGACGAGCCGCAACGTCTTCACGACGCCCGCGCGCCGGACGGTGATCTCGACCGGCGTCCCCGCGGCACCGTGCATGCGCCGCACGACGTCGCTCACCGGCGCCCCGGCGACGCCGGCGCCGGCGACGTCGACGAGCTCGTCGCCCACCTGCAGCCCGGCGTGCTCGGCCGGCGACTCCGGCACCACGCTGGTCACCTGGATCGCGCCGCTCGGCACGCGGCCGAGCCACAGGCCCACGCCGGAGTACCGGCCGTCGAGCAGCCGCTGGTACTGCGCGTAGTCGCCGGTGTCGTAGTACTCGGCGTACCGGTCGCCGAGCGCGGACACCATGCCGCGGATCGCGGCGGCGTCCAGGTCGGCCTGCGAGACGTCGGCGGCGGCGTCGCGGCGGATGCGTTCGGCCGCCTCGGCGACGACGCTCTGCGGCCCCGGCTGCACGCGGCCGACCCGGCCGGCGAGGAACCCGAACACGAACGCCGCCGACACCAGCAGCGCGCCCGCCGTGGCCAGCAGGACGCGCCGGCGGACCCGGCGACCGTTCGGGGGCATGCCAGGAGGATACGGACCGGCTAGTAGTACCGCATCGGGTCCACCGGCTCGCCGTTGACCCGGGTCTCGAAGTGCAGGTGCGGGCCGGTCGACGCGCCGGTCGATCCGACGAGCCCGATGCGCTGCCCGCGGCTCACCCGCTGCCCCTCCGACACGAGCACCTGCGACTGGTGCGCGTACGCCGTCGCGAAGCCGTCGCCGTGGTCGATCACGACGAGGTTGCCGTAGGTCCCCATCGGGCCGGCGGTCACGACGACGCCGGGCAGCGCGGCGACGATGCCCTGCCCCACCGGCGCGCCGATGTCGATGCCGGCGTGCAGCCGGCGGTAGCCGTAGATCGGGTGGATCCGGTAGCCGAACCCGCTCGTCACCGGCCCCGGCGTCGGCCAGAGCATCCCGGCCTTGCCGACGCGCCCTGTGCCGCGGGACGCCTGCTGCCGCCGGATCAGCTCGGCGAGGCGCCTCGACTCGGCCTGCAGCGCGCGGTAGCGGGCGAGGTCGGCGGCCCGCTCGCGCTCGGCGGCGGCGATCGCCTCGTGGCGCGCGGCCACCTGGGCGGCCACCGCGGCACGGGCGGCGCGGGCGGCGGCGACGAGCGACTCGACGCGGCGCAGCGCGGCCTGCACGTCGGCGTCCCGGCGCGCGACGTCGGCGCGGCGGGCGGCCAGCACCGAGGCGACGTTGGCCACCTCGACCCGGGCGTCGGTGGCCGCGCGGACGCGCCCGGCACCGTCGGAGAGCAGCACCCGGACGAACGCCGCCTTGTCGGTGAACTCCGTCGGCGAGCCCGCCCGCATCACCGACGCGAACATCGCGCCGGGACCGGTCATGTAGATCGAGCGGGACAGCTCGCCCGAACGCCGCCGCGTCTCGTCGAGCCGGCCCCGCGCGGCGGCGAGCTGCCGCTCCCCCGCCGCGACGTCCGCCTGCGCCTTCGCCAGCGCGGCGCGGGACGCGTCGGCCGCGGCCCGCGCGGCGGAGAGCCGGCCGAGCGTGGCGTCGAGGTGCGCCTCGGCGCGCGGCAGCTCGACCGCGACGCGGCGCAGCGCGGCGACGGCGCGCTGGACGGCGGCGCTGGACTCGTGGAGGTCGTCCTCGGTCGCGGCGAGCTGCGCCTCGACCTTCTTCCGCTTCGCGCCGGGGTCGTCCGCGACGGACGGCGCGGCGAGCGGGACGAGCAGCAGCGCGGCCACGGCAGGGCCGAGCGCGCGCGTGCGCCACCGCATGTTCGCTACCTCCGCTACGTCACAGACGCCACATTGGTAACACGAACCGGGTCAGACGCGCAGGTACTTCCGCAGGGTGGCGAACGACGCGAGGCCGGCCAGCAGGATGCCGGTGAGCAGCAGGATCGGCACCAGCCCCCAGAACTGGTCCCACCCGATCCACGGCGTGAACTTCAGCCGCTCGCGCAGCGTGGCGTTGACGATGAACGTCTGCACGCCCGCGCAGAGCAGGCTCGCGACGATGCCGCCGAGCACGCCGGCGAGCACCCCCTCCAGCAGGAACGGGAGCTGGATGTAGAGGTTCGAGGCGCCGACCAGGCGCATGATGCCGGTCTCCCGCCGCCGGCTGAACGCCGCCACCCGCACGGTGATGCCGATGAGCACGACGGCGGCGAGCAGGCTGATCGTGGCGAAGAAGAGCATGCCGGTGCGGAACGCGTTGAGGACCGCGAAGAAGTCCTTGAGCAGCTCGCGCTGGTTGACGACGTTGTCGACGCCGGGGCGTTCGGCGAAGGCGGAGGCGACGACGTCGAACTTCTTCGGGTCCTTCAGCTTCACGCGGAACGACTCGGGGAGCACGTCCGGGGAGGTGTTCTCGACGATCTCGGGCGTGTCCTCGAACTGCTTCACGAACCGCGCGTACGCCTCCTCCTTGCTCTCGAAGACGACCCGCTCGACCTCCGGCATCGCCTCCAGCTCGTCGCGGAGCTGGTCGCGCTGCTGCTCGGTCACGCCGCTCGTGAGGTAGATCGAGACCTCGACCTTGCCGGTCCAGAAGTCCTTCATGGCGTTGACCTGGTTGCGGACCATCAGCGACAGCCCGAACAGCGTCAGCGACACCGCCGCGGTGACGATGACCGCGACGGTCATCGTCAGGTTGCGGCGGAGGCCGATCCAGATCTCGGACGCGACGAACTGCGCGCGCACTGTGCTCCCTCGGGTTGTCCGGTTACTTCGAGTAGCCGTAGACGCCGCGCGCCTGGTCGCGCACGACCTTGCCGCCCTCGAGCTCGACGACCCGGCGGCGCATCGAGTCGACGATGGCGGCGTCGTGCGTCGCCATCACGACGGTGGTGCCGGTGCGGTTGATCCGGTCCAGCAGCCGCATGATGCCGGTCGAGGTCTCGGGGTCGAGGTTGCCGGTCGGCTCGTCGGCGATGAGGATCATCGGCCGGTTGACGAACGCCCGCGCGATCGCGACGCGCTGCTGCTCGCCGCCGGACAGCTCGTCCGGCATCCGCTCGGCCTTGCCGCCGAGCCCGACGAGCTCCATCACCTCGGGCACGACCTTGTCGATCGTGTGCTTCGGCTTGCCGATGACCTCGAGCGCGAACGCGACGTTCTCGAACACGGTCTTGGTCGGCAGCAGCCGGAAGTCCTGGAACACGCAGCCGATCTGCCGGCGCAGCGTCGGCACCTTCCAGTGCGACAGCCTGGCCAGGTCCTTCCCGGCCACGAACACGCTGCCCGACGTCGGCGACTCCTCCTTGAGGAGCAGCCGCAGGAACGTGCTCTTGCCCGACCCCGAGGAGCCGACGAGGAACACGAACTCGCCCTTGTCGATGTCCACGGAGACGTCGTTGAGCGCGGGCTTGGTGGCGGCGGGGTAGACCTTGGTGACGTGGTCGAGCCGGATCATGATTGGCCAGTCTACGTGCCGAGGCCCGGGTCCCCCCTCAAGGGACCCGGGCCTCGCACCTTCCCTCCTCTACTCCTCGCGTGCCTTCGCCAGCGCGGCGCGCCAGGTGGACCCGAACGTCAGCCCGGCACCCGCGAGCAGGAGAGCGACCGACAGCCACACCGCCTCGGTGAGCGGCGCGCCCGTCGTCGGCAGCGTCGGCGGCTTCACCGGCGGCTTCACCCTCTTGACGCCCAGCACCGCGCGGACGACGGTGCGGACCCGGTTGGACGCGGCGGGCCCGGTCTGGTCCGTCGCCACGACGGCCGTGTTGAGGATCACGCGGCTCGCGATGGCGCCGTCGGCGGCAGCGGCCGGCCGGGTGATCCTGGCCACCCAGGTGACGCTGAACGACGCACCCGCGGCGAGGTCGCGGCCGGCCCAGGTGACGACGCCGTTGTCCAGCACGCCGCCGTCGCTCGCCGAGACGAACTCCACGCCCTCGGGCACGTCGTCCGCGACCGTGACGCCGGTCAGGGCGGCCGCGCCCGGGTTGTTGACGGTGAGCGTGTACGTCAGCGCGTCACCGTACGCGGCGGTCCCCTTGTCCACGGCCTTGGTGATGCCGACGTGCGCGACCGGGTGCTCCGTCTCGTTGGTCGGCGTCTCCTCCTCGCCCTCGTGCAGCACGGCGACGTTGCGGATCGTGAACGGGTCGTCCAGGCCGGTGTCGACGGTGACCTGGAACGACACCGTGCCCGAGCCGCCGGCCGGGACCTCGACGGTCCACGACAGCTCGCCGTCGGCCAGCACGCCGCCACCGGACGAGTCCGCGACGTACGTCGTGCCGTCGGGGATCTCGTCGGTGATCGTGACGGTCGCCGGGATGTTGCCGGCGTTCGCGTAGGCGAGCGTGTACGTGATCGTCGCGCCGTCGGTCACCGCGCTGCCCGACGCCGGGTCGGCCGTCTTGGCGAGCGACGTGGCGGTGTAGAGCTTGGTGTTGACGAACGCCACCGTCGCCGGCGTGTCGGAGATCGTCACCGTGCCGCTCTCCGGCGTGACGGTCTTCGCCCACGTCGCGTCCGCGTCCTCGGTGACCGTGCAGACGTCGCCGGTCGGGATGCCCTCGATCGTCTTGGTGAGCCCCGCCGTGTCGCCGAGCTGGAAGTCGTCCAGCGCCGCGCCGTTGCAGGTCACGTGGTAGGTGAACGCGTGCGGGCCGCTGTTCGTCGCGTCGACGATCTGCTTGGTGACGACCAGCGAGCCGCGCTTGCGGGTGTTGGTGAACGCCACCGTCTCGCCGTCGTCGTCGATCGTGACGGTGCCGTTCGCCGGCAGCACCTCGGTCGTGTAGCGGCTGTCCGCGTGCTCGGTGACCACGCAGGTCACGCCGGTCGGCACGTCGGACAGCGTGTACGTCGCGGTGCCGGAGACCGTCGTGAGCTGGAGGTCGAGGACGTCGTACTGGTCGTCCGAGCAGTCCACGACGAACGAGAACGTCCCGTCCACGTCGGCGGACTTCGTGACCACCAGGTCGCCGCGGACGCGGGTGTTCTCGAACGACACGGTGTTGCCGCCGGTGCCGATCGTGACGGTGCCGCCGCTCGGCGAGACGACCGTCGTCCAGTGCGCCGGGTCGGCGTCCTCGGTGACGGTGCACGTCACGCCGGTCGGGATGCCGGAGATCGTGTGCGAGCCGGCGTGGCCGGTCGTCGTGATCGAGACGTTCGACGCGTCGAACGCGTCGTCCGAGCAGTCGACGTCGAACGTGAACGTGCCGTCCACGTCGGCGGCCTTCGCGATGACGAGCGAGCCGGTGAGCCGGGTGTTGGTGAACGTCACCGTGTTGTCGCCGGTGGCGATCACGACGGTGCCGCCCTGCGGCGAGACGACCGAGGAGAACAGCGGGTTGCTCTGCTCGGTGACGGTGCACGACGTGCCGGTCGGGATGTTCTCGACCCGGTCCGAGCCGCTGTGGCCGGACGTCGTGATCGTCAGCGTGGTGTCGAACGCGTCGTCGGTGCAGTCGACGTCGAACGAGAACGTGCCGTCGACGTCCGATGCCTTCTGCACGACGAGGGCGCCGGTGAGCCGGGTGTTGGTGAACGCCACCGTCTCGCCGTCCGCGTCGACCGTGACGGTGCCGTTGGCCGGCGACCGGACGGTGGAGAACAGCGCGTTGGCCGTCTCCGCCACGGTGCAGTGGGTGCCGACGACGACGTCGTCGCTGACGAGGTGCGTCTCGGTGTCGCCCGCCGCGACCGTCATGTCGAAGCCGGGGTAGGTCTCGCCGTCGTCGCAGGTGACGGTGAAGTGGAACGTCCCGCTCCCGCCGACCGCGTGCTTGCTCACCGACAGCGAGCCGAGCTGCTGGTTGACGAAGACGTTGACGGTCTGGCTGGTGCCGACCGGGATGACCAGGGCGCGCGGCGCCGGGTCGAGGACGTAGCCGTCCGGCGCCGCGGTCTCGGTGACGACGCACGGCGTACCGGACGGGCCGTTGATCGCGATGGTGCCGGTCGCCGAGGAGCCGCTCGCCACGACGGTGCCGCCAGGGCCGGACGTGCTCTGGTTCGACAGGCCGGTGATGATCGTCGGCGGCTGCGAGGTGGTCGGCGTGCAGACGACGCTGAACGACGCGCCGCCCAGCAGCGGGCCGCTCGCGCTGCCGGAGCGCTTCTCGATCCGCAGGCCGCCGCCGACGGTGAAGCAGGCCGGGCCGGCCTTGCGGTTCGACGCCTGCGAGGCGCTCGGCGACGCGGTGGTCTTGGCGTAGTTGCAGAACTGCGAGCCGAGCGGCGTGTCGTCCGGGATCGGCACCGAGAAGCGGAGCTGGAACGACGTGTTGTTCGGCACGAAGTGCACGAAGTACTTGGCGATCGGGGCGTCCTGCGCGCCGCCCGGCGGGTCGACGTAGACGCAGTCGGTGATCTCGAAGTCGCCGCCGACGTCGGCCGCGTCGACCGGGAAGTCGATGACGTAGCCGATGATGCCGCCGGGGTTGAAGTCGCTCGGGAACGCCGGGTCCAGCCGCTTGGTCGTGTTCTCGCTGCCCGGCGTCGGCAGCACGCCGTTGCAGCCGTTGATCGTGGGGTCCGGTACCAGGACCGGGTCGGCGGCCCGGGACGCGGTGGCCAGCAGCGGGAGCCACACGAGGGCCACCACGAGCGCCAGCAGTCCGGAGAGGGGTCGGCGGTGCTTGGTCGTCGACATCGGACGCCTTTCGCAGACGGTCCGAGGCCGGTCTCACCACTCGCTCCCCGCGGCCTCCTGCCGGTGACCGATGTGCCCGGCCGCGGATCGTCGCTCCCTCGGCGCTCGCGATCTTCACGAGCGACTGGGGCCGACGGTGACGCAGCGTGCACTGGGGCGGCAATGGTCGTTCCGGACCATCTTGGTCCCGACCGTGGTCCCTCATGCGAGCACACCCGGACAAAGCGAGAGGCCCCCGCTTCCGCGGGGGCCTCTCGGTTGCCTACTGCGTGTTAGCGGCGGTGACGCCCACCGGCCGGCTCACCGGTGACGGTCATGACCAGACCACCGGCGATCATGCCCACGCCCAGGAGCAGGAGCACGCCCACCGGGAACGGCGTGCCGGTGTTCGGCAGCGTGCCCGGGCGGACGACCTTGACGCCGCTCACCGTCGGGGCCGGCGTGGTCTCGCCGCCCGTCGACTCGCTGGGCGAGTTGGTGAACTCGGTCGGGAGGACCGTGGCGCCCGGCGTGGTGCTCTCGGACGGGGCCGGGGTGGTCGTCTCGGTCTCGGTCGGGGCGACCGTCTCGGTCGGCGCGACCGTCTCGGTCGGGGCCACCGTCTCGGTCGGGGCCACCGTCTCCGTCGGCGCGACCGTCTCGGTCGGCGCGACCGTCTCCGTCGGCGCGACCGTCTCGGTCGGGGCCACCGTCTCCGTCGGCGCGACGGTCTCCGTCGGGGCCACCGTCTCGGTCGGCGACACGGACTCGCTCGGCGACACCGTCTCGGTCGGCGCGACCGACTCGCTCGGCGTCGGCGTCGGGGTCGACGTCGTCGTCGGCGTGCAGGTGTGCGAGAGGACGAGCTGCGTGTTCGCCGTGGCACCGGTGACGACCGCGGTCGCGGAGATGAGCTTGTCGTCGGTCGCCGTGTAGACGAACGCGTGCTGGTTGGTCGGCGGGCCGAACGTCGTGGTGGTGATCGCGCCGGCCGTCTGGAACACCGTCGTCAGCGAGACGAACTCGGCGTCCTTGCCGGTGACGACGAAGTGCCAGCCCCAGATGTCGGTGCGCGGGCAGTCGTTCTCGTTGTCCTCGAACCCGGAGTTGGTCGTGCCGTTGCCGTTGGACAGCGGGAGGATCGTGGTGCCCTCGAGGGCCGACGAACCCGGCACCACCGCGAGCTGGGCACCGATGCCCAGCGCCAGCGTGGCGAGGCCCCCGAACGTCAGATATCTGGCCTTGCGGGTGAACGATGCCGACATCGCGGACATCCCTCCTCATGAGGTACGTCCGAGGTCGGTCTCACCACTCGCTCCCCGCGGCCTAGGCAGGTGACCGTTCGTAGTACGGCCGCGGATCGTCGCTTCCCCGGTGCCCGAACTTCGGGCGCTACACATGGTGACAGTCAGTAGTCGCTGATGTCAACGCAGTGACGAGCTAATTCCTGACGTGTCGGGCATACCCGGCGCGGCCCCGGCCAACCGGGGACCGTCGGTGACCGGGTCAGCTCTCGGGCGGCGCGTTGCGCCAGCGGACCCCGGCCTCGATGAACTGGTCGATCTCGCCGTCGAGCACCGCGTTGATGTTGCCGGTCTCGACGTGGGTGCGGTCGTCCTTGACGAGCTGGTACGGGTGCAGCACGTAGTGCCGGAACGCCGAGCCGAAGTTGACGTCCTGCCGGCCGCCGCGGATGGCGTTCATCCGCTCCTCGTCCTCCTGGCGGCGGCGTTCGAGCAGCTTCGCCTGGAGGACGGCCATCGCGGACGCCTTGTTCTGGAGCTGGCTGCGCTCGTTCTGGCAGGTCACCACGATGCCCGTCGGCAGGTGGGTGAGGCGGACCGCGGAGTCGGTCGTGTTGACGCCCTGGCCGCCGGGGCCGGACGACCGGAAGATGTCGACGCGCAGGTCGTTCTCGTCGATCTCGACGTGGTCGGTCGCCTCGACGACCGGCGTCACCTCGACGCCGGCGAACGACGTCTGCCGGCGGCTCTGGTTGTCGAACGGGCTGATCCGCACGAGGCGGTGCACCCCGTGCTCGCCGCGCAGCGTGCCGTACGCGTACGGCGCCTTGACCGTGAACGTCGCGGACTTGATGCCCGCCTCCTCGGCCCACGACGTGTCGTAGACCTCGACCGGGTAGCCGTGCCGCGCCGCCCAGCGCTGGTACATCTCGAGCAGCATCCGCGCCCAGTCGGCCGCGTCGACGCCGCCCGCGCCGGCGCTGACGACGACGAGCGCCTCGCGGGAGTCGTACTCGCCGGACATCAGCGTGCGGACCTCGAGCTCGCCGATCGCCTTGTCGAGCGCGGTGATCTCGGTGTCCACCTCGGCCCGCGCGTCCGCGTCGTCCTCCGACCCGGCGAGGTCGAGCAGCACGTGCGCGTCGTCGAGGCGGCGGCGCAGCCCCTCGACCCGGTCGATCTCCGTCTCGACCGCGGACAGCCGGGAGGTGACCTCCTTGGCGGCGTCCGGGTCGTTCCAGAGGTCGGGCGCGGAGGCCTCCTCGCGCAGCCGTTCGAGCTCCGCCTTCTTGGTCGGGAGGTCGACGAACTCCTCGACCGACCGCAGGGTCGCGTCGAGGCGCTTCAGCTCGTCGGCGGGCTCGGCGGCAGGCACGGCTCGCAAGGGTACCTTTCGCGCCGAAGTCCCACCGCGACGCCGGGCGCGGCGCTACCTTCGCGCGCATGGCGAGCAACGTCGACGTACTCCGTCAGATCGGGAACCTGCTGATGCAGCGTTCCTCGGTGCGCAACCGCGTGCGCGGCAGCGAGCCGATCGGCCTCTCCCGCCGGCCGAACGCGCCGCGCTTCGTCACGATCGTCCTCGCGGTGGGCCTCACCGTGGTCGGGCTCGCGGTCACCGTGCACCCGATCCAGCCGGTGCTCGACCTGCTCGAGAACGCCAACGTGGACGTCACCAAGGAGCAGGGCTGGTGGGCGCTGATCGCGTCGCCCGCGCTGCTCGTCGTCGGCTCGTTCTTCAGGGGGATCTGATGGCCCTCGTGCCCGGCGCCCACCGCGCGCCCCGCTACGTCACGATCCTCGTCGCCGTGGTGCTCGCGCTGCTCGGCCTGTTGGGGACGTTCGGCTCGGTGCTGCCGGACAAGGTGGGCGCGTACCTGGAGGTGGCGGCGACGGTCGTGCTGCTGCTCGGGGTGTTCGTGCCCGGTCTCTAGTACACGGTGAAGCTGCGGCCGGACGTCCAGGTCGCGGCGCGCCAGCCGTCGGCGCCGTAGTACAGGCGGTACGTGTACGTCCCCCGCACCGTGGGCTTGATCGCGAACGCGATCGACCCGTCGTAGCCCTGGCCCCGCGCCGCCGTCGTGCGCCACACGCCGTCCACCAGGCGCTGCAGGTACACGGTGCGGCCGGAGGTCGCCGGCGAGACCTTCCCCGTGAGCCACGTGGTGGTGCCGAGCGGCATCGACGTGCGGCTGAGCGTGGCGGTGAGCCGCGACCGTACGGTCACGCGCAACGGCGCCGACACGACGAGGCGGTACGGCGTCGCGTCGATGCTCTCCGGCACCGACACCCACCAGTCGGCGGTGGCGTTGGGCACGAACGTGAACGACGTCCAGCCCGTGGACGAGGTGCGCGGCAGCAGGTAGGAGCCCGTCGTGTAGACGTGGTCGGCCGTCAGGCCGTCCAGGTGCAGCGTCAGGCCGGCCACCGGGAGGCCGTCCGCCCGGACCGCCCGCGCGCGGACCGTCACGGTCTCCGGGTACATGGTGAGCGTGCGTGAGACGGTGACGTCCTGCAGGGTCAACGACCACTGCGGGAGCACGATGCCAGTCCACCCCCGCGGGCCGGTGCCGTAGGCGTTGACGCCCTCGATCGTGAACTGCTGGAACTCGCCGATCCGCGGCGGCCGGAACTCCGCGCTGAACCCCTCCCCCGGGACGCGCGCCATGACGGTGCCGCGGTCGTCGCGGATCACCCACTCGGCCGGCGCGTCCCACGGCCCGGACGTCGCGTACCACTCCATGTACACCTTCGCGTCCTGCTGCTCGACGGCGTAGAGGTCGGACGGCGCCCTCGGCGGCGAGTACACGGCCACCGTCCGCGACGCGTACGCCGCGGAGTACCCGTCGCTCTCGGACACGACGACGGTGAACGTCGCCCACCCGGCGGTCGGCAGCGTGATGCCGCGCGCGGCCCAGCGGCCGTCCGCCTCCTGCGCGCCGCACATGGTCGACCAGCCGTACCGGAAGCAGACCGACTGGATCGTCGTGGCCTGGTCGGCGGCCGGCGTGACCGTCGCGACGAGGTCGGTCGGCGCCGACGTCGAAACCGTGGCGGTCTGGGCCGGCGAGTCCAGGGTCACGGTGGGCGCGGGCCGCTCGACCCTGAACCACGTCGTCCCCTCCCCCCGGTACCCGGCGGCGTCGACGGTGCGGGCGGCGACGGTGTGGGTCCCGTAGGAGTTCGTCACGTCCCACGGCAGCGACCAGGTGCCGTCGGCGGCGACTGGCACGCGCACGGCCCCGCGCCAGCTCGACGAGACGTCGACGTACGTCACCGCGGCGCCGCCCGGCTGCGGCCGCGCCGTGCCGGACAGGGTGACCGAGGTCCCGCGCACGACCGTGCCGCTGGTCGGGGCGGTGACCGCGACGGCCGGCAGCAGGTTGTCGACGGTGACCCGGTTGTACGTCACGGACCACCGGCCGCTGGACTCGTAGACGCGCGCGACGAGCGTCGTGCTGCCCCGGAAGGCGCTGGTGTCGAACGACGCCGAGTACGGCGCGGTGTAGTCGTTGCGGGTCTCGCCCGACGGGCCGACGAACTCCACCCGCGAGACGCCGACGCCGGCGGTACCGGACCGCGCGTCGGCGGTGACCACCAGCGCGGTGCCGCGCACGGTGGAGCCGGCCGCCGGCGACGTGATGGCGACGTACGGGTCGTCGTGGTCGACGTAGAAGAGGGTCGTGGCCGACGTGCCGGTGCGGCTGTTGACGTCGATCGCCCGCGCGGCGACGTAGTACGTGCCGTCGCTGACGTTCGTCACGTCCCACGACACCTCGTACGGCGCCGACCAGTCGGTGCCGTAGACGCGGCCGCCGGACGGGTCGAACAGCTCGACGCGCTGGATCGCGGCGCCGTCCTCGGCGGGCGCGGCGGTGGCCGTGAGCGTGACGACGCCGCCCTTCACCGTCCCGCCGTACGGGGGCGAGGTCACCGTCGCCACCGGCCGCTGGTTGCGGACGTCGTACGTCGCGGTCGCGGTGCCGGTGCGGTTGTTCGTGTCGTGCACGGTGACGCTGACGGTGTGCGCGCCGTTCCCCACCAGGAGGGTGTTCCACGTCACGTACGCGTTGCCGCTCGACGACCGCTGCCAGTACGACCCGTCGAGGAACCAGTCGAGGTACGTGACGTCGGCCAGGCTGTTCGCGCCGGCCGCGGACGTCGCCCAGACGGCGACCGACCCGGTGACCGTCGCGCCGCTCAGCGGGTCGTTGATCGCCACGGTCGGCGGCGACAGCCGCGGCGTGACGGAGACGTACGCGGGCGGGCCCGCGCCGGCCTCGTTCACCGCGGTGACGTTGAACGTGTACGTGTGGTCGTTGCTGAGGCCGCTCACCGTGGCCGACAGTTCGTCCGGCGAGACGCTGCGCTCGTACCCGCCGTCGTGCCGCACGACGTAGCGGGCGATGGTGCCGTTGCCGTCGGACAGCGGCGCGGCCCACGTGACGAGCGCGCGCGCGTCGCCCTGCTTCGCCGCGACCGAGCGCGGCGCGGACGGCGGCACGGGCTCCGGGCGGGCGCCGGACACGGTGACGGTGAGGCCCGACGTCGACATCGCGCCGACCGCGAACCGCACGCCGTCCGGCGCGGTCCACGAACGGCCCGCGCCGAGCACCGCCGCGGACAGCGTCCCGTCGGTGGGCGACAGGTCGAGCAGGTACGGCCCCGGGCCGTACGCCGCGTCGTCGAGGTGGATCAGCAGGCCGCCGGTCGCCCCGGCCGGCAGCTTCGCGTCGTAGCCCAGCGGCTGCCGGTACTCCAGCCAGTAGCGGCGGCCGTAGACCGGGCTGTTCGCCACGACCGCCAGCGGCGACGCGGAGGCGCGCTCGAACGGCGGCAGCGTGAACGTCGACGAGGAGGTCGTGAGGATGCGCTTGCGGGTGCCGGAGAGCCAGCCGGCGTCGTCCTTGTGCGGCGCGCTGAAGTGCGCGACGTAGCCGCTCTGTCCCATCGCGTCGAACGGGTCGCCGTACTCGGCGGTGGTGCAGGACGCGCCGAACGGGACGCGGACGCCGTTGGTCACGCACGCCATGGACCGCGCGTGGCCCATGCCGAACGAGTGGCCGTGCTCGTGCACCGACGTGCGGCGGTCCATGACGCCGTTGAGCCAGATGCTGTCGCCGGGCTCGTACGCCCAGCCGGTGAGGTTCGTCGTGTCGCTGCCCGAGCACTTCGGGAAGTAGACGAGCGTGCGGGAATACGCGGTCGACGGGTACCCGATCGCGGCGGCGGCCGCCCTCGCGCGCGCCATGATCTCGTCGGCGTAGTCGTAGCAGCGGCCGCTCGTCGGCGCGGTGATCCGCACCCACGGCGTGACCTTCCCGGTCAGCGTGACCTGGCCGTACGCGACCTCCTTCAGCCACGTCGCGTCGTCGCTGAAGAGCTGCGTCTGCGCGCGCGCCTGCGTGACCGAGTCGGGCGCGGTCCAGTACGCCAGGATCGCCAGCGTCGACGTGCTGCCGGTGACCGCCTGCGGCGTCGCGTCCGAGATCGTGCGCACGCTGGTGGTCCGCAACGGGGCCGACGTCGTGCCCTCGGTGGTGCTCGCCTGGATCGTCACGGTGGAGCCGGGGCGGGGCCGGGCGCCGGTGAGCCGCAGCCGGTACGAGCGCCCGCGGGTCACCAGCAGGTCCTCGTACGCGTGGCCGTCCGGCCGTTCGACCGCCATCCGCCGGTACGTCCCGGTCAGGGTGACGCGCTCCTCGGCCACGGCGACGCCGCCGCCCGCGAGTGCGAGCAGCGTGCCCGCGAGCAGCGCGGAGACCCCCCTGAACGAACGCATGACCCCTCGAGTGGTAGACCGGTGGACGGGTGCCGACCGGGCCTCCTCACCGTAGGTCGTGAAGGTCCGAACCGTGGCCGGAACCGGCAAATTCCGCCCGTACCGGTTCGGGGGCGTTGTTTCCGGTTCGCCCGTCGCGGCGGCGCTTTCCGGCTAGCGTCGCGCGTCGTGAGACGAACCGCCTTCCTCGGCTCCCTCGGCGCGCTCGCGACCGGCGGGCTGCTGTTCGCGATGCCGGCCTCCGCCGTCGAGACCGTGCGCCGCGGCTGGACGCCGATGCCGCACTGCGCGCCCTGCGGCGACGCGCCACGGATGACGGTCGTGCAGTTCGCCGGGGAGCGGACCGGCTGGCTGGCCGGCGGCTTCGGGGTCGCCCGGACCGACGACGGCGGCACGTCGTGGGTGCTCGCCCGCGGCCTGCCCGGCCCGGTCGGGCGCGCGTCGTTCGCCGGCTCGCGCGGCGTCGCCGTGGGGTCGTTCGAGGGTGTCGCCGTGTCGTCCGACGGCGGGCTCACGTTCACCCAGTACCGGCCGATCCCCGGCAAGGTCTACGACGTGCAGGCGCTGCCGGACCGGCTGCTCGCGGCGACCGCGAGCACGCTGTACTCCTCGACCGACGGGGTCGTCTGGAAGCAGGCCGGCCGCTTCGCCGGCGGCGACACGTTCGGCGCCAACCTGCACTTCGCCGACGCCGCCCACGGCACCGTCTCCTCCGCGGTCCAGGTCGCGACGACGCACGACGGCGGCCGCACCTGGCACGACGGCGTCTCGCACGGCTACGGCACGACGATCCGCACGCGGGCGTTCACCCGCGACGCGACCCACGCCTACGCCGTCGGCGTCTCCGGCAAGGGGCCGAGCGAGTACGTCCTCGAGGCCTCGTCCGACGGCGGCGCGACGTTCTCGAAGCCGGCGGTGCCGGCGGCGCCGACCGTGTACCGCGGGCTCAGCGACGTCGCGTTCTCCGGCGACACCGGCTACGCCGTCGGCTGGGAGGGCACGCTGCTGCGCTCCACCGACGCCGGCGCGTCGTGGGTGCGCGAGGAGCCGCCGCCGTCGTTCGAGCGGACGACGTTCAAGTCCGTCTCGGTGCTCTCGCCCGACCGCGCGATCGCGGTCACCTGGAACGGCGGCCTGGTCACCCGCAACGCGCCCGCGTTCACCGTGACCTCGCACCCGTACCGGGGCCTCGGCATCGCCCTCGCCGGGCTCGGCGGGCTGCTGCTCGCCGGGGCCGGCACCCGCGCGGTCGTCGCGCGGCCGGACCTCGTCGCGGGCGGGCTGCTCGCGGCCGGCGTCGTCGCGGCCGGCTCCGGCGTCGCGGCGATCGGCGTCTCCGACGACGCGCTGCCCGGCGTGTCGGCTGTGGCGCAGGAGGAGGACCCGGGGGCGGGCGTCGCGCTGGCCACCGGCTCGCCGTCGGCCACGCCCTCGGTCACGCCGTCGGCCACGCCCTCGGTGACGCCGTCGCTGTCTCCGACGCCGACGCCGGTGCGGACCACCGCGGCGCCGACCACCGCGCCGCCCACCTCCGCGCCGCCGACGGTGCTCCCGACGACGTTGAAGCCGACCGCGACGAAGGCGCCGGGCAAGTTCACCGTCACGCCCGCCGCGCTGACGCAGACGTGCGGCCCGAACGGCCTGCCGTCGTTCACGGTGACGTTGAAGAACGGCACCAACGCCGCCGTCGACTGGACGATGGAGTTCGTCGAGCCGGACTGGGCGAGCACCGGCAACGCGCCGGCGTACGGCACCGTCCCGGCGGGCGCCACGCGCACGGTCACCGTCTACCCCAACCCGCAGATCTGCCAGGGCATGAACCAGCCGACCGACTACCACCTGCGGGTCCGCCAGGACACGCACGCGGCGGTGGGCGGGCCGGTGCTCGGCACCGTGACCGACACCGTGAAGCCGTACTAGCGCGGGCCACGCACGGGGAGGCCGGCGGCGCTCCAACTGTGAAGATCGTCACGCGCGACGGGGGTCCCGTGGACTGCACAGTTCGCGGCGCGGCGGTCCCGGTCAGCGCACCGGGAGGCGGGCGGTCGCGGCGGCCGTGACGTCGATGCCGTCGCGCCAGCCCGGCGGGGCGAGCGGGAGCGGCACGTGTCGGCGCAACGTCACCACGACGGCCGTGCCGCCCGCGGCCAGCCGGACGTCGTCGACGGCGGTGCCGGGGAAGTTCGCGGCCACGTAGTCCCGCACCGCGGGCTCGACGTCGCCGAGCGGCAGCGGGCCCTCGCCGGACCCGGTGTAGAACGCCGCCAGGTCGACCCGCTGCGCCGCCGCGAGCGCCGCGCCGTCCGCCTGACTGGCCAGGCCGCGCCGGGCGAGGAACGCCGCCGACACGTCGACCACGACGGCGACCAGCAGCACGAGCACGACGCCGAGGAACGCCGTCAGCAGCAGGAGCTGCCCGTCCTCGCCGCGCGGCCGCCGGGGCAGCCGGGGCCGCCGGGGCCGCCGCGGCCACCGCGGCCGGCTCCGCCGCGACGCCCGCGTCACGACCGGTACCGGTCCACGGTCGCGACGTGCGTCGCGGTCACCGGGATCCGCGCCAGGCGACCGGCCAGCGGCAGCCGCACCTCGTAGCGCACGGTGACCCGCACCGACTCGCCGGGGACGAGACCGGCCGCCGAGACATCGAGGTCGGCGACCGGCGAGCCGGGGAGCTGGTCGGCGAGCGCGAGGTCGGCCGCGGCCTGGGCGCGGGCGCGGGCGACGGAGGCGGACGGCGCGGTGACGTACGCGCGGCCGCCCTCGCGGGCCGCCGCGCTCGCCGCGAACGCCGCCCGCTGCAGCTCGAACACGGTCAGCAGCACGTAGACGAGCGGCACCATCAGCACGACCGCGATCGTGACGAACTCCAGCATCGCGTTGCCGTCCTCGCCCCTCACGTGCCCTCCTTCAGCGCGTGCGCGGTCGCGTCGATCGACACCGATCCGACCGGCGGGAACAGCAGCGGCAACGGCCCCCGCGCGCGCAGCCGCACGAGCACCGTGCCGCCGCCGGCCGCCACCTCGCAGCCGCCCGGCGGCACGTCGAACGTCAGCCCGGCCGCGACGCGCTCGCCGATCGCGCCGGCCACCAGCTCGCGCGCGCGGGCCGCGCCGTCGGCGCAGTCGCGGTCGGCGTTGGCCGCCTCGCGCGCGCCTTCGGCGAGGCTCGCGACGACGACGTTGCGCATGTGCAGGTAGAGCCCGACCTGCGCGACGCCGAGGAACAGCGTGAGCAGCAGGACCGACACGAGCACGAACTCGATGACCGCCGCGCCACGCTCGCCCGCGGCGTCAGCAGTGCGCGGCACTGCCGTTGACGCCGATCGTGCAGAGCGCGGAGGCGAGGATGTTCTGCAACGACTCCTGCGCGAACCCCCACAGCCCCGCCACCACGACGGCGGTCATCAACGTGATGAGCACCCAGCCGGGCACGTCGCCGCGTTCGCGGTCGCCGAGGCGGGCACGTACGTAACTGATCATGGCGTCAGCACCTGCAATCCGTAGAAGCCGGGGAACAACGCGAACACGACGGTCACGGGCAGCACGAGGAAGACGACCGGCACGAGCATCGCGATCTCCTTGCGGCCGCCCGCTTCGAGCAGCGCGCGCTTGCCGGCCTCGCGGACGTCGACGGCCTGCGCGCGCAGCACGTCGGCGAGCGGGGTGCCGCGCTCGACGGCGATCGCGACGCCGTCCACGAACCGCGCCAGCGCCGGCAACGACGTCCGCGCCGCGATGCCCTCCAGCGCGGTCACCAGCGGCGCGCCGGCCTTGGCGTCGTGCAGCGCCACGCGCAGCTCCGCCGCCAGCTCGCCGCCGCTGAGCCGGGTCACCCGGTCGAGCGCGCCGACCGGCCCCTCGCCGGCGGTCACCGCGAGGGCCAGCAGCTCGGCGACCGTGGGGAGCTCCGCGAGCATCCGTTCCTCGCGCGCGGCCACCTCGCGGGAGAGCCACCGGTCGCGGGCCAGCACGCCGAACGCGCCCAGGCCGAGGCCGACCGCGAGCAGCGCGAACGGGTTCGCCGCGCGGCCCGTCACGACGGCCAGCACCAGCACGCCGAGACCGGCCAGGACGCCGAGCGCGCCCCACACGACCTGCTCCGCGCGGAACTGCTCGACCGTCATCCCGCGCCCGGCCTGGACGAGGCGGCGGCGTACCGAGGACGGCCCGCCGGACCAGCGGTCGAGGTGCCGCGCGGCGTCCGCGAGGAACGGGCGCAGGACACGTTCGAGCGTCGGGAACGGCGTCGCCGTCTCCGGTGCCGCGAGCAGCCGCGACGGGCGCGGGGCGTCGCGCAGGTACGGCGCCAGCCGGTCGTCGAGTCGCGGCGCCCGCAGCGGCGGCGCGTACGCCACCGCGAGCACGAGGCCGAGCCCGGCGAGCGCGCCGAGCAGGAGGCCGGTCACCGCAGCACCCGGCGTTCCTCGGGCAGCCGCGCGATCCGCAGCATCAGCCGGTACGCGCCGAACGACACCGCTCCCCCGCCGAGCAGCACGGCCGCGCCGGTGCCCGTGCGGTAGGCCTCGACGGCGCCGGGCCGCGTGCACAGCAGGAGCAGCAGCAGCCACGGCGCGGCCAGCGCGAGGCGGGCCGCGCTGACCGTCCAGCCCTGCCGCGTCTCCAGCTCCGCGCGGGTCCGCGCGTCCTCGCGCAGGAACGCGCTCAAGGTCCGCAGCAGCCGGCCCAGGTCTGTGCCGCCGACCTCGCGGGCCATCCGCAACGACTCCACGACCCGGTCGCCGACGGGGTCGGCGAGCGACGCCTTGAGCCGGTCGAGGCACTCGCCGAAGCGACCGGTCGCGCGGTAGTCGGCCGCGAAGCGTTCGAACGCCGGCCGCAGCAGCTCCGGGCCGCGGCTGCCGAGCTGGCTCACCGCCTCCGGCAGCGAGAGCCCGGCGCGCACCGCGGACGCGAGGTTGTCGACGACCTCGGGCCACACCGCGCGCAGCTCCACCGCGCGCCGCCGCCGGCGGCCGCGCAGGACGTTGACCGGCGCCGCCGCGGCGAACGACCCGAACACCAGCCCGATCAGCGCCACCCGGCTCAGGCCCGCGACGAGCACGAACGTCGCGACGCCGAGCGCCGCGCTGACCGCCGCGAGCTGCCCGGGCGACACGCCCTCGACGCCGGCCTGCGCGAGCAGCTCCTCGACCCGCGCCCGCAGCGCCGTCCGCCGGGCGCGCGGCACCGGGTCGGTCGTGCACGCGCGCCAGACCAGGAACAGCCCCGCGCCGAGCAGCAGCCCGAGGAAGGCGCCCACCTCGTGTTCCCCCGTTCCCCCGTCAGCCCGCCTTGAGCAGGTCCCTCACGTCGTAGCCCGCGCGCGCGAAGCGCTCCGGGTGCGGCGGGAACCCCTCCGCCCGGACCAGCGCGTCGCCGCGCGTCTCGAACAGTCGCGCCGTCTCCACCACGTCGCCCTCGACCCGGCCGGGCACGCCGACGATCTCGGTGACGCGGCGCCGCCCGTCGCGGGCCGTCTCGGTGTGCACCACCAGGTCCACGCTCGACGCGACCGTCGGGACGACGAACGAGTGCGTGACGTTCTCGCCGGCGAGCAGCGGCAGCGTGCACAGCTTCACGACCGCCTCGCGCGCGGAGTTCGCGTGGATCGAGCACATGCCGGGCAGGCCGCTGTTCAGCGCGATGAGCAGGTCGAGGCACTCCTCCTGCCGCACCTCGCCGACGATGATGCGGTCCGGCCGCATCCGCAGCGCCTCCTTCACGAGGCGGCGCAGCGGGACCTCCCCGGTGCCTTCGAGGTTCGGCTGGCGGGTCTGCATCGCGACCACGTCGGGCAGCGGCACCCGCAGCTCGAAGACCTCCTCGCAGGTGATCACCCGCTCCCGCGCCGGGATCGCCGCGGCCAGGCAGTTCAGCAACGTCGTCTTCCCGGCCTGCGTGCCCCCGGCCACGATGACGTTGAGGCCGCTGGCCACCGCGGCGTCGAGGAAGCGGGCCGCCGCGCGCGTCAGGCTGCCGAGCGCGACGAGCTCGTCGAGGCTGTGCGCGGTCAGCACGAACTTGCGGACGTTGACCGACCAGTGCCGCCGCGTGATGTCCGGGATGACGACGTGCAGCCGGCTGCCGTCCGGGAGCATCGCGTCGACGAACGGCTGGCTCAGGTCCACCCGCCGGCCGCTCGACTTCAGCATCCGCTCCACCAGGTCGCGGACCTGGCCCTCGGTGAGGATCGTGTTGGTCAGCTCGCTGCGCCCGCGCCGCGCGACGAACACGCGGCCGGGCTCGTTGATCCAGACCTCCTCGACCTCGGGGTCGTCGAGGTGGCGCTGCAACGGCCCGAAGCCGGCGACGGCGTCGTACACGTCGCGACTCGCGCGGGTGCGGTCCGGCAACGGCGGGAGCGCCGAGGCGAGCGACCGCTCGTCGTAGTCGGTGATCACCTCGTCGACGAGGCGGCGTACCGCCGCCGCGTCGTCGGAAGGGTCGATCCCCCGTCTGCGGACGAGCTCGCGCACCTCGCGTTCCACGATGGTGGTCGCGTCCACGGCGCGGAATCGTGGCAGAGCGGGACGAACCTGGCAACGCTGCCGTCCACAGGGCGGGTGCCGAAGGACCCAGCCCCGGCATAGCCAGAACTCGCCATTTCCCGCCTCAATAGGCACCGCGCACACTGTGCCGACGCGGAGACAGAAATCGGGGGAACCGATGAGGGCTCGCACGATCGCGACTGCCGCGGCCATCGCCCTCTCGGTGATGGTCGTAGACGTTTCCTGGGCAGCCGCTTACTCAACGAAGGACGCGTGCGAGGAATCCGCTTACCGCGGCAACAACGTCTACTACAACCTCGGCACCAGCAGTGTGTGGGATACGCCGAAGGCCAATTGGGGCAACGCCACGCCCAGGCAGGTCATCACGTCCGCCTTCGCGGTGTGGACGCTCGCGAAGAACCGCAACGGCACACCGCTCGCGCGGGTCTCGTCACAACCGCAGACCGGGGCGCGCGAGGTGAAGGTGATATTCACCAGCACCCCGGGCGGAGCGTTCTTCCGACTGGGCGCGTTCGTGAAGTGCGGCGATCCGCTGATCAATCGCATCGAGCTGGCCGAGATCCTGCTCGGGACCGGGTACGACGCGCAGGAGCTGTACGAGACGGCGTCACACGAGATGGGCCACGCGCTCGGGCTCCACCACAGCGGGCTCGAGGACAGCCTTCGCACCAGCGACACCGAGTCGATGATGTCCACGGGCCACGAGGCGCCGCTCGGTTACAACCTCGATGACGCGGCCGCGCTTTCGCACCACTGGGCGGCAGGCTCCGGGCGAACGTTCACGGCGAACTACGGGTTCGAGAACCAGCTCGACTTCTACTCGGCGTCCGGCGCGCAGCCCGTGTGGGCGACAAGCGGAACGTACGAAGGGGCTTATCACGCGACTGTCGTCCCGAACTCCACGAGCGACAACCTGAACCAGAGCGTCGCCGTCACCCACGCGACCGGAACCTACGTCCGCCCATCGGTGCAGTACGTGACGCCCGGAGCGACGGCAGGTGTGGTCAGGTTGCAGCTGTTCGCACGGGATACGACGTACGTCTACGACGCGTCGCAGGAGAACGTCAACCTGTTCTTCCCGCTCCGAACGCGCGACATGAACATCCGGCTCAAGGGAGCTTTCGAGTACCAGTGGTATCTGGCGCTGGACGAGCCTTCGCTGCCGTTGTCGAACTCGTGGCGGAGCGGCACCACGCCGTACCGGTTCTACATCCCGCCTGTCGCGGACCCGTACGCCACTGACGCCGGAACGGTCGACCTGCGGCTTCGGCTCTTCAGCAGCGCGAGCATTGCCGGGGGCTACGTCCACGTTCACTATGACAATGTCCGAGTGCAGGAGGTGTGACATGAGCCGCCTCCTCACGCTGGCCGCCGTGAGCTCGCTGCTCGTTCCGCTCGCGTGCGGCCGGCCCGCGCCGATCGCCGCGGGCGAGGTCGGCACGTTCTGCCCGGCACCCATGGGCACCCACGGGGACGGCCGGGTGACGTTGAGCAGGCTGCTGTTCGGGAACCCGAACGGCACCGGAGACGCGTTGTCATGGATCGAGGTCGCACGCCGCGACCAGCTGAAGCTGTCGTCGTCGGCCGCCGACGACCCCGGTGTCCGTGAGGTTCGCCTGGTTTCGCCGCGCCACATCGGAGGCTCGCCGGGGCCGTCGGCTGCCGTCACGCTGCGGGCTCGCGCGGTCGAGGAGGCGTTGAGCGAGCTCGATCGCGGCAGCTCGATCGTCGTTGTGTACAGCGCGTCGACGCTGCGACCCCAGGCGCCGTTGACGTTGCTCGTGTCCTCCGTCCGCGCCGACGGCTCGGTGGTCTTCCTGGGCGAGTGCGCGAGGGACAGCCTCACCACGACGTACGACGCGTTCGTGAGCGCGCGACAGGGCCGCGGCGACTCGCGGTCGGCCGCGACGTTGTTCTACGCGCTCGCCGACGACGCCGCGCTCCGCGCGGAGCTCCGCGCGCTGGACACCGCGGCTCCCGCGAGCGCCCGGTGGGACGACCGTGCGCCCGAACGCCGCCTGATCGACCCGGACGGGGCGACACCGCCGCCGGCCGCGGTCATGGCCGGCCTGCGGAGCCACTTGGTCCACTTCGCCTACCCGGCCGCGTGGAAGGCCTTCGACGCGAGCGTCGCGACGTTCGTCCCGGGCGTCGGGTGGAACCCGGCCGTGCCGTTCGCGACGGAGAGCGCCGATCCGGCGGTGCCGGCGTACGCGTCGCTCACCGCCGGCTTCGAGGTGTGGGCCATCGGCGCGCCTGGCGACATCAGCAGACCGCTTGTCAAGCTCGGGACCGTCGATGCCGCGACGATCGCCGCGCGGGATGACATCCACCTGACAGCGCGCGGGTCGGCGACGAGCCTCGACGCGCTCGTGGAGCAGGCGCGCCGGGGCACCGCCGGCTTCGCGCTCGCCAGGTGACACGTCAGACAGGCACCCACGACCGTCGTTCTGGCCGTGGCGACGGTCCGGATGCAGACGACGGCCGCGATCCGGGGCGACGTGGGCCACTGCCGGATGACCTTTCACATCGTCGTGCGGCCGCCGGTACCGCCGCCCAGGCCCACCAGCAGGGCTAGAGGCCGCGACCGCCGTAGGCGCCGTGCCAGGTGCCGCCCGCGCAGCCGCCATCCACGACGCCCGACGCGACGACCGCGGTGCGGTCGAACAGGAACGCGTACCGCGCCACCCAGGTCACGGTGCCGCCCGACGCGACGAGGATCGCGTTGAGCCACTGCTCCCCGTCGGGGCCGGTGACGACGAGCTGGCCGGTGCCGACGCCGTCGCAGGCACCGTCCCAGCGGCCGCTCAACGTCGCGGAGCAGGCCGTGGTCACGCCGCCGGCGCCGGTCGCGACGCAGGTGTCGCTCACCGCCTCCAGGCAGACCCAGGTGTCGCACTGGGCGACGGTCGCGGTGCCGCTCCACGACGCGGCGAGCGGCGGCGCGGCCGCGGCCGGCGAGACGGCGGAGCCGGCCAGCGCGGCGGCGGCGAGGGCGAGGGGTACGCGGGACATGAGGGCTCCTCAGGGGACGCCGAGGGGGGAGGCGTCGCCGACGCAGTGTGCTGGCCGCGCGCCCGGGGCGCAACGGCTGTGCCCGCGCTACCCGCGCCGCCCCGCCGCTACGCCCGCGCCGCCCGCCGCTACGCCCGCGCCGCCCGCCGCAACGCCACCGCCACGCCGGCGGCCACGGCGCCCGCCAGCGCGACGCCGTACGGCAGCCCGGTGGCCGGCGTCGCCGGGCCGCCTCCGGTGCGCGTGTCGTGGCCGGCGTCGACGCGGCCGCCCTTCGGCGGCACGGCCGCGCAGGACGCGAGCGGCGTCGCGTCGGTCTCGGCGCGGTCCTCGTTGCGCGCGTCGAGCAGCAGCGGGATCACCGGCTCGGCCGGCTGCGCCATCGAGACGCGGCGCTTGGCGCCCTCCGGCGCGGAGACGATGCCGTGCAGGTCGAGCACCTCGCGCACGTCGGCGAACTGCGCGGCCGTGAGGTCGTAGCCGCACGGCGGGTCGATCGCGACCTCCGGGTCGCCGTTGCCGGTGACGGTGGTGTCCTCGTCCTGACCCGAGAGGTAGACGGGCGCCGACTGCGCCTTGCCCTCCTGCATCTTGCGCACCGGCGCCTGCGACGTCGCGGTGGTCAGCTCGCCGGAACGCTCGCGGGTGAAGCCGAGCGTGCAGTCGATCGTCGTCCGGTGGCTCGCCACGCGGCGGAGCTGCGCGCCCGCCGTCGTCGCCTCGCCGGGGCCGTTGGTGGGGTTCGGCGTCGTCGCGCTCTCCACGAGGATGCCGACGACGTGGCGCAGCCCGGCGGCGTTGCGCAGGATCCCCTCGTCGCCGCCGCCCGCGGTCTGCTGCACGTCGACCGGGCCGGCCGCGTCGAGGCCGTACTCGTCCGAGGTGTAGCCGGCCTCCGCCAGGCAGGGCGCGAGCACGTCCTTGCTGAACGTCACGCCGAGGTCGTGCACGGCGGCGTCCACGTTGAGGTTGCGCGGCCAGAGGTAGAGCACCTCGTCGTCGTAGAGCACCGGCTCGCCGGGGCCGTACTCGTGGTGGTCGATCGCGATGTCCGGCCGCCAGTCGCGGATCACCCTCGCGATGGCCTTGGCCTCGGGCGAGGAGAGGTTGAGGTGGTCGCGGTTGACGTCGACGCCCGCGGCGTTCTCGCGGCTGTCGTGCGCGCGGCCGTCGGGGTTCGCGGTCGGCACGAAGAGGAACGTCATCGCCTTCAGCTGCGCGACCGTCTGCGCGTCGTCGGCGAACGCCAGGTCGCGCAGCGCGATCAGGCACGCCTCGCGGCCGGCGGGCTCGTTGCCGTGCTGCGTGCAGATGTGCAGCTCGACCGGCTCGTCCCACGCCGCGGGCGGCGTGCGCGGCGCCGGGTCGCCGATCGCGACGAGGTGCAGCGGCCGGTCCTCCTCCGTCCGCCCGATCTCGGTCACCGTCACGCGCGGGCTCGCGGCGTCGACGGCGGCGAGGAACGCCACCTCCTCCTCGTGCGTCGTCCACGACTCGCCGCCGCGCTCCTCGAACCCGGTGCGCGGCGGCTCGGCGCCCTGCGCGCGCGGCGCGAGGGCCGCGGCGCAGGCGACGAGCACCAGGGGCA
Source organism: Mycobacteriales bacterium (assembly GCA_036382875.1). Taxonomy (GTDB): domain Bacteria; phylum Actinomycetota; class Actinomycetes; order BP-191; family BP-191; genus BP-191. The sequence goes on along the minus strand of DASVPJ010000001.1, from coordinate 183,455 downwards.
GCAGGCGGCGCACGGCGTTACCCGCCGAGGCCGGGGATCGACGCGGGTCCCGGCGGGCCGGACGGGCCCGGCACGCTCACCGGCGTGACGTTGACGGTCCACCGCGCGAGGTCGCGGCCGTCCACGTCGAGGATGAACGCGTACGCGCCCGGCCGCTCGAACGGCAGCCCGTTGACCAGCCCGGCGATCGGCATGACGGTCGGCTGGCCGACCTTCATGTCCGGCGCCGCGCCGACCTGGAAGTCGCCGTTGAACTCCGCGGGCAGCGGCGTGCCGTCCGCGTCCTCGATGCGGATCCGGAACCGGTGCTGCTTGTGGTACTCGTGCCACGGCACGTTGAGCACCGCCACGACGGCGAACGACGCGGGCGCGGGGAAGGACGGGAACTGCATCCGGTCCCAGAACCCGCCGTTCACGTACGCCTTGCCGTTCTCGACGGCGGCGTGGTCGGCGGTGAAGAACGCGACCGCCTGGATCTCGTTGTCCGGATACGTCATGCCCTCATGATGCCGTCAGACGGGCAGGACCTGCGCGCCGCCGGTGTCGACGGGCAGCGGCAGGGCGGTCCAGCCGCGCCCGGCGGCGAAGCCCTCGCCGCCGAACGCCAGCACCGTCGGCCCCGCGCCGCTGACCACCGCGGGGATGCCCGCGGCCCGCAACGACGCCACCAGCGCCGCCGTCCGCGGCATCGCCTCCGCGCGGTACGGCTGGTGCAGCCGGTCCTCGGTCGCGGCCATCAGCAGGTCCGGCCGGCGGCCGAGCGCCTCGACCAGCAGCGCGGCGCGGGCGGCGTTGAAGACGGCGTCCTCGAAGGGCACCTGCTCGGGCAGCATCTTCCGCGCCTTGGACGTGGACGACTTGGACGTCGGGACGAACGCCACCGGCGCGAGCGACGGGTGGACCGGCAGCGACGCGACGCCGCCCGCCCACGCGACGGTGAGGCCGCCGTTGAGGCAGGCCGCGACGTTGTCGGGGTGGCCCTCGAGCTCCACGCAGAGCGCGTAGACCTCCTCGTCGTCCAGGCCGCCGAGGACGAGCGAGCGCGCGGCCAGCACGCCCGCGACGATCGCGGCCGCCGACGAGCCGAGGCCGCGGCCGTGCGGGATGCGGTTGGCGCAGACGACCTCGATGCCGCGCGGCTGCCCGCCCATCCGGTCGAATGCGGCCCGCATCGCCTTGACCACGAGGTTGCGCCGGTCGCGCGGCACGTCGTCCGCGCCCTCGCCGGCGACGTCGACGTGCACGCCGGCCTCGCCGATCCGCGCGACGACGTCGTCGTAGAGACCGAGCGCGAGGCCGAACGCGTCGAAGCCGGGGCCGAGGTTGGCCGACGTGGCGGGGACACGGACGCGGACCGGTGCGGCGCGGAACGACGGCCCTGCCACTACGTCACCTCCCCGCGCCGGAAGCGGCGCGTCGCGAACAGCCAGCCGACAGCGTAGAGAAGCACGAGCGAGCCGAGCCCGAACGAGACCCGCCGCGGGTCGACGCGGTCGGCCAGCGCGCCGGCGAGGGACTGCGACGACGCGATGACCAGCGTCGAGATCATGTAGTCGACGCTGAACACCCGGCCGCGCACCTCGTCCGGCACGATCGTCTGCAGGCCGTACGACGACAGGATCCAGTTGCCGCCGCCGCCCAGGTGCGCGACCGCGACGATCGCCGCCCCGAGCCACAGCCACCGGCTGAACGCGAGCGCCATGTACCCGAGCCCGAACAACAGCATCGACGTGCCGAGCACCGACCAGAGGTAGCGGTCGTTGCGCGCGATCACCCGCCGCCCGAGCAGCGGCCCGAACAGCGCGCCGAGCCCGCGCGCCGCGAACAGCACGCCGACCGCGCCGGCCACCCGGTCGCCGTCCAGGCCGTAGACGGCCGCCGCGAACACCGGGTACATCGCGATGGCGCCGTTGCCCATGCTCGGCCCGGCCTTGCACGCCAGCAGCCCGACGACGCGGCGGTCGGAGCGCGCGTAGGCGGCGGTGGCACGCAGGTCGGCGCGGACGCCGGCCCGCGGCAGGTGCCGCCGGTCCTCGCCGAACGGCCGCGTCGTCCGCCACGTGAAGAACCCCGACATCAGGAACGACACCGCGTCGATCGCGAAGCACCAGTGCGGCCCGAGCACCGACGCGGCGACGCCACCGAGCGCGGCGCCGACGGCGAGCATGGTGCCCCACGTGGCGCCGTTGAGGACGGTCGCGACGGGGAGGTCCTCGGGGTCCACGAGGTTCGGCAACGCCGCCGACGCGGCCGGCGAGTAGAACGCCTTCGCCCCCGCGACGCCGCCGAGCGCGACGATCGCGATCCACGCCGTGTCCGCCGAGCGGACGAGCAGCAGCAACGAGATCAGTGCCGCCGACACGACGTCCGCGACGACCATGATCGTGCGCCGGTCGAGCCGGTCCACGACCGTTCCGGCCCACGGCGACAGCAGCGCGAACAGCAGCGTGTCGACCGCGAGCACGATGCCGCCCCACGCGCCGGAGCCGGTCAGCCGCGGCAACAGCGCGAGCAGCGGCACGATCGCGAACCAGTCGCCGCCGAGGCTGACCAGCTCCGAGACGAAGACGCGGCGGAAGTCCTTGTTGCGTCGAAGGAGATCGGCGTACGCGTTCACCGGGGACCGGTGCCGAGTCGGTACGGGTTGCTCATCCCAGGCCGAGCTCGGCCGCGGCTCGGCCGGCGTCGACGGGGATCACCCGCGGCGGCGGGGCGCCGCTGATCGCCCACTCCGGGTCCTTGAGGCCGTGCCCGGTGACCGTGCAGACGACCCGGCTCCCGCGCGGCACGTCGCCCGCCGCCGACGACATCAGCAGCCCGGCCACGGACGCCGCCGACGCCGGCTCCACGAACACCGCCTCGCGCCGGGCCAGCAGCCGGTACGCCTCGAGGATGCGCTTGTCGGTCACCGCCTCGATCGCGCCGCCGCTCTCGTCGCGGGCCAGGATCGCGGTGTCCCACGACGCCGGGTTGCCGATGCGGATGGCAGTCGCGACCGTCACCGGCTTGGCAACGGCGCGGCCGGAGACGAGCGGCGCGGCGCCGGCGGCCTGGTAGCCGCGCATCACCGGCAGCGACGGGATCACGCCGTCGCGGGCGTACTCGCGGTAACCCTTCCAGTAGGCGGTGATGTTGCCGGCGTTGCCGACCGGCAGGCAGTGCACGTCGGGCGCGAAGCCGAGCGCGTCGCACACCTCGAACGCCGCCGACTTCTGCCCCTCGATGCGGAACGGGTTGACGGAGTTCACGAGCGTGACCGGGTAGTTCTTCGCGAGGTCGCGGGCCAGGTCGAGGCACTCGTCGAAGTTGCCGTCCACCTGCAGCAGCGTCGCGCCGTGCACGAGCGCCTGGGCGAGCTTGCCGAGCGCGATCTTGCCCTGCGGCACCAGGACCGCGCAGACCAGGCCCGCGCGGGCGGCGTACGCGGCGGCGGACGCCGACGTGTTGCCGGTCGACGCGCAGATGACCGCCTTGCTGCCCTCCTCGACGGCCTTGGTGATGGCCATCGTCATGCCGCGGTCCTTGAACGACCCGGTCGGGTTCGCGCCCTCGACCTTGAGGTACACGTCGCAGCCGGTGAGCTCGGAGAGGTGCGGCGCCGGCACCAGCGGCGTGCCGCCCTCCAGCAGCGTGACCGGCGCGGTGTCCCGGTCGACGGGCAGCCGCGAGCGGTACTCCTCGATGACACCGCGCCAGCTCACGCCTAGCCCTCTACCCGCATCACCGACGCCACAGCCCGGACGACGTCGAGCGACCGGAGCCGCTCGACCGTCCGGCGCAGCGCGTCGTCGGTCGCGGTGTGCGTGACGAGCACGAGCGTCGCGTCGTCGCCGTGTCCCTCCTGCCGGACGGTGCCGATCGACACGTCGTTGTCGGCGAACGCCGTCGCGACCGCCGCGAGGACGCCGGCCTTGTCGGCGACGTCGAGGTTCACGTGGTAGCGGGTGCGGACCTCGCCCATCGGCAACGGCCGCAGGTCGGCGTACGACGACTCGCCGGCGCCGCGCGAGCCGGACCGCAGGTTGCGCGCGACCGCGACGACGTCGCCGAGCACCGCGCTCGCGGTCGGCGCGCCGCCCGCGCCGCGGCCGTAGAACATGAGCTGACCGACCGACTCCCCCTCGACGAACACCGCGTTGAACGCCTCGCGCACCGACGCCAGCGGGTGCGTCACCGGGATCATCGCCGGGTGCACGCGGACCGACACCCCGTCGCCCTCGCGGGCGCAGATCGCGAGCAGCTTCACGACCCGGCCCATCGCCTTCGCGCTCGCGATGTCGGCGGCGGTGACGTCCACGATGCCCTCGCGGTGCACGTCCTCGACCGTGACGCGGGTGTGGAACGCGATCGACGCGAGGATCGCCGCCTTCGCCGCGGCGTCGAAGCCCTCGATGTCCGCGGTCGGGTCGGCCTCGGCGTAGCCGAGCGCGGTGGCCTCGTCCAGCGCCTCGGCGAACGACGCGCCCGTCTCGTCCATCCGGGTGAGGACGTAGTTGGTGGTGCCGTTGACGATGCCGAGCACGCGGGTGATGCGCTCGCCGGCCAGGCTCTCCTTCAACGGCCGCAGCAGCGGGATGCCGCCCGCGACGCTGGCCTCGAAGTACAGGTCGACGCCGGCCTTCGCGGCGGCGTCGTGCACGGTGGCGCCGTCGGAGGCGAGCAGCGCCTTGTTCGCCGTGACCACCGGGCGGCCGTTGTCGAACGCGGCCAGTAGCAGCGACCGGGCCGGCTCGATGCCGCCGATCACCTCGACCACGATGTCCACGTCGTCGCGCGTGACGAGCCCCATCGCGTCGGTCGTGAACAGCTCCGGGTCGACCGCCAGGTCCCGGCGCAGCGCGGGGCGGCGGACCGCGATGCCGGCCAGCTCGACGGGCACGCCGACCCGCGAGGCGAGGTCGTCGCCCTGCTCGTGCAGCAGCCGGACGACCTCGGTGCCGACGACGCCGCAGCCGAGCAGCGCGACGCGCAGCGGGCGGGTCACCGGACTGGTCACCGGACGTCCAGCGCGAGCAGGTCGTCCTCGGTCTCGCGGCGCACGATCAGCCGCGCCGCGCCGTCGTTGACCGCGACGACGGGCGGGCGCGGGACGTGGTTGTAGTTGCTCGCCATGGCCCGGCAGTACGCGCCGGTCGCGGGCACCGCGACGAGGTCGCCGGGGCGGACGTCGGCCGGCAGCGGCACGTCGCGCACGACGATGTCGCCGCTCTCGCAGTGCTTGCCGCAGAGTGTCACCCGCCTCGGGTCCGCGTCGCTGCGCCGCGACGCCAGCCGCGCGGTGTAGTGCGCGTCGTAGAGGACGGTGCGGATGTTGTCGCTCATGCCGCCGTCGACCGAGACGTACGTCCGCAGGCCGGGCAGCTCCTTGACCGTCCCGACCTCATACAGCGTCACGGTCGTCGGGCCGACGATCGCGCGGCCCGGCTCGACGGTGAGCCGCGGCACCGGGATGCCGGCGGCGGCGGCCTCGTCGGCGACGTGCCGGCGCAGGCGTTCGGCGAAGTCGGTGACCGGCAACGGCGCGTCCTCGGACGTGTACGCGATGCCGAGGCCGCCGCCGAGGTTCAGCTCCGCGACGTCCTCCTCGACCGCGTCGCGCACCGACGCGAGCAGCCCGATCATCCGGTGCGCGGCGAGCGCGAAGCCCTGCGTCTCGAAGATCTGCGAGCCGATGTGCGCGTGCAGCCCGCCGAGCCGCAACGACGGCGCCGACGCGACCGCCTCGACCGCCTTCGTCGCCGCGCCGGCCGCGACCGAGAACCCGAACTTCTGGTCCTCCTGCCCGGTCTGCACGTACTCGTGGGTGTGCGCCTCGACGCCCGGCGTGACGCGGACCAGCACCGGCTGCGTGAGGCCGGCCTCGGCGGCGATGCCGGAGAGGCGTTCGATCTCCTCGAACGAGTCCACGACCACCCGGCCGACGCGCGCCTCCACCGCGCGGCGCAGCTCGGCGAGCGACTTGTTGTTGCCGTGGAACGTGATCCGCTCCGGTGGGAACCCGGCGCGCAGCGCCACGGCCAGCTCGCCGCCGGTGCAGACGTCGAGGCCGAGACCGTCCTCGTCCACCCAGCGCGCGACGGCGTGGCAGAGGAACGCCTTGCCGGCGTAGTACGCGTTGCCCTCGCCGAACGCGTCGCGCCAGGCCCGCGCGCGGTCGCGGAAGTCCCGCTCGTCCAGCACGAACGCCGGCGTGCCGAACTCCCGCGCCAGGTCCCGCACCGACACCCCGCCCAGCACCAGCACGCCCGACGCGTCGGTCGTCGCGGTGGCCGGCCAGACGGACGGTTCGAGCACGCCGCTACATCCGTTCGGGCGCGGAGACGCCGAGCAGCCGGAGGCCGTTCGCGAGGACCGTGCGGGTCGCCTCGCACAGCCAGAGCCGCGCGGTCGTCAGCTCGGGCTCGGGGCCGTTCTCGCCGGGCAGCACGCGGCACGCGTCGTAGAACCGGTGGTAGACCCCCGCCAGCTCCTCGAGGTAGCGCGCGACGCGGTGCGGCGCGTCGAGCTCGGTCGCGGTGCGCACGATGCGCGGGAACTCCCCGAGCGCGCGCAGCAGGTCGCCCTCGCGCTCGTGGGTCAGGAGCGCGGCGTCGTAGCCGTCGCCGCGGGTGACGCCGAGGTCGGCGGCGTTGCGCAGCAGCGACGCGATGCGGGCGTGCGCGTACTGGACGTAGAAGACCGGGTTCTCCGGGTCGTGCCGCGTCACCAGCTCGATGTCGAGCGTGAGGTCGCTGTCCATGGACGAGCGGACGAGCGAGTAACGCGCGGCGTCCTTGCCGACCGACTCGATCAGCTCGTCGAACTCGATGTAGTTGCCGCTGCGCTTGCTCATCCGGACGGGGACGCCGCCGTTGGTCAGGTTCACCATCTGGCCGATGAGCAGGTGGAAGTCGCGCTCGGGGTCGTCGCCGTAGCAGGCGACCATCGCCTTCATCCGGCCGGTGTAGCCGTGGTGGTCGGCGCCGACCTGGATGACGACCTTCTCGGCGCCGCGCTCGCGCTTGTCGAGGTAGTACGCGCAGTCGGCCGCGAAGTAGGTCGGCGTGCCGTCGGAGCGGACGAGGACCCGGTCCTTGTCGTCGCCGAAGTCGGTCGTGCGCAGCCACACCGCGCCGTCCTGCTCGAACACGCGGCCCTGGGCGCGGAAGCGTTCGACGGCCTTGTCGATCTCGCCCGAGTCGTGCAGCGACTTCTCGCTCGTCCAGACGTCGAAGCGGACGTCGAACGACTCCAGCGTCGCCTGGATCTCGCCGAGCAGGATCGCGAGCCCGCGCTCCTTGAAGACCTTCAGCGCCTCGGCCTCCGGCATCTCGGGGAGGTCTGGGCGCTCGGCGAGGATCGCGGCCGCGGTGTGCGCGACGTACTCGCCGTGGTAGCCGTCCTCCGGGACCGGGAGGCCGTTCGCGTGGGCATGCAGCGTGCGGGCCAGGCGGTCGGTCTGCGCGCCGGCGTCGTTGACGTAGAACTCGCGCGTCACGTCGTGGCCGGTCGCCTCCAGCAGCCGCGCGAGCGCGTCCCCGCAGGCCGCCCAGCGGGCGTGGCCCAGGTGCATCGGGCCGGTGGGGTTGGCGGAGACGAACTCCAGGTTGACCCGCCGCTTGCCGCCGACGTCGCTGCGGCCGTACGCCTCGCCCGCCTCCACGATCGTGCCCGCCAGCCGGCCGAGCGCGTCGTCGGCGAGCGTGATGTTCACGAAGCCGGGGCCGGCGACCTCCGCCTTGTCGATGCCGGGGTGCTGCGTGAGCGCGGCGGCGATCGTGTCGGCGATCTCGCGCGGCGGGCGGCCGAGCGGCTTGGCGAGCTGGAGCGCGACGTTGGTGGCGTAGTCGCCGTGCTCGCGCTGGCGGGGGCGTTCGATGACGACCTTCACCGCCGACGCCGCGGCGCCGAGCGTGCTGGCGGCGGCGGTGACGAGCGCCGCGAGGTCGGCCGGGGTCATGGCCGGAAGGCTATCGGTCGGCGACGCGCGGGGCGCCCACCCCAACTGTGCGGGCTCACGCACCCCCTCCCCGCGTGGTGATCTTCACAGTTGGGGACACGCCCGCCGGCGGCGGGACCGCGGGGCGCTCAGCCCTCGGCGAGCGCGCGGACCGCGTCGACCAGCTCGTCCGGGTCGAACGGCTTCGTCAGGTAGCGGTCGACGCCGATGCCCTTGCCGCGCCGCAGGTCGGCCTCCTGCGCGCGGGCGCTGAGCAGGATCACCTTGATGTGCGCGGTCTCGGGGTCGCTGCGGAGGCGTTCGGCGGTCTCCCAGCCGTCGAGCCTCGGCATCAGGATGTCGAGCGTGATCACCGCGGGATCGACCTCGCGGACCCGTTCGAGCGCGTCCTGGCCGTCCTCGGCCGTGTGGACGTCGTAGCCCTCCAGCTCGAGGTTGACGCAGATGAGCTGGCGGATCACCGCGTCGTCGTCGACTACGAGCACGCGTTCGCCGGCCACGGGCGCAGGCTACAACGCTCGGGTAGCATCGCCTGGTCCCGGGCCCCCGTAGCTCAGGGGATAGAGCACCGCCCTCCGGAGGCGGGTGCGTAGGTTCGAATCCTACCGGGGGCACAACTCGTTCCACTTGTCCGCGGCGAGGGCCCTGGACATTCCGGCCGCGACGCGGCACTGTCGCGGCCCACCCCTCGCCTCGGAGGCACCCGTGCGCCGTACCCCTCTCGTGCGCCCGCTCGTCGCGCTCGCCCTCGTCACCGCCGGCCTCGCGACTGCCGGCCCCGCCGCGGCCTACTGCACCCCGGGCGGCGTCGTCCCCCAAGCGGCCTGCTCACGCGTGCCGGAACGCGTGCCGCAGTGCTGGGTCAACACGTACACCAAGATGGTGACCTGCGAGTACATCGTCGGCGCGAGCCGGTAGCGCCCCCGCCGGGGAACGTCAGCGCGGCGCCAGCGTCGGGCACTCGCACTGCGTCCTGGCCAGCTTGGCCGAGAGGCAGTCGGCGAGCGGCACGGTCGGCACCGCCGCGCCGGCCACGGCCGACAGGTCGCCGGCGGACAGCTCGGCGAGGGTCTCGCGGGCGAGGGAGAGCCTGCGCGTCACGAGCGGCTCCTTCCTGCGGAGGGGGCGCCAGGATAGGTGCCGAGGAGGAGCGGGGCCACGCGCACCGAAGCCGTAGCCCGTCCCATCCCGCCCACCCCACGAGGAGCCCCTGTGAAGCGCACCCTGTCGCTCAAGCGCGAGAGCCTCACCGAGCTGTCCGACGCCGACCTCGGTGTCGTCGCCGCCGGCGCGCTGCCCAGCGGCGCGACCTGCCCGCTGCAGACCTGTCTGTGCGTCAGCCGTATCGGCGAGTGCGTGACCTGGTCCTGCGACGCCGTCTGACGCGCCGAGCACCGCACGCGCCCTCGTCCCGCCCGGGATGGGGGCGCGTGTCATCTCCGGACCCCCGTGTCGCGGCCTCGCGCCCGCCGCTACGGTATGCCCCGCATCGTCCGGAGTCGGGGGACCCGGCGCATCGGCGCCGCCCGGCATGTCAAAGGGGGAAACCGTGCAGAAGAAGCTGTTCCACGCCTTCGCGACCGTCGCCACCGGCGTCGTCGCGGCCCTGTCGCTGATGCCGGCGCAGGCGGCGCACGCGAACCACGTCCTGACCGTCTGCGACAACGGCAACACGTCGGGCACCGTGCCGTACCGGCTCGTTCCGCTGCCGGGTGGCATCGGCACCGTGGAGGTCCACGTCGGCACCGCGGAGGACTCGTGGGTGTCGTACAACGGGCCCGGCACGCCGCTCGACACGCTCGTCGGCATCGACCTCAACACGCTGAGCCTCGCCGACAACATGACGTTCTGCCTGCGGGCGCCGATCGTCGGCAGCTACACGGTGACCGTCAACGTCATCGGGCTCGACGTGGAGATCTGCTCCTGGGCCGGCGAGCCCGGCCACGGCGCGATCCCCACCTGCACCAAGGTCGTCTAGCTAGAGGTCGCGAACGACGCGCGCCGGGTTGCCGACGGCGAGCACGTTCGGCGGCAGGTCCCGCGTGACGCGCGAACACACGTTTTCACTGAATTCCGCGCGTGTCATTCTGTGAGCGCCGAGTCAACGGCGAGGGGGAAGGGGGAAACATGCGAAAAATATCTGTCGCCGCCGCTGGCATCGTTGCGGCCGTCGCGACGACCGCGTTCATGGTGGGGGGAGCCTCGGGAGCACCGAGAGACATCGCTACGTCTCCGGAGGAGGACTCGCCTCAACTCGACTGCGGCACTGAGCAGACGATGGTGATCCACACCGACCTCTACGTTCCGGGCCGCCTGCCGTCACCGGCGACCACCCCGGGCGAGGCGCTAGAGCGGCTGCTCACCGCGCACTATCCGCAGGCGGCGAGAGCAACGTTCGTCGACGTGGCCGAGAGCCAGTCGGGTGCGGTGAAGTACCACGCACGCAGCCGTGGAGGGCATCTCCTGGCCAATGTGCTCGTGTCGCAGGTCGACGGCGAGTACTTCGTCCAGGAGCTCGCGCTGTGCGAGAGGACCGCCAAGGGGTGGGCGCGATGAAGGCGCGCCGCGCGCCACTCGTGACCGTGGTAGCCGCGCTGCTCGCGCTGCTATGGGCGTCTCCGGCCGCCGCTGACATCGCCCCGCTGTCAGCGCCGACGTGGAAGAACAACACGACGTTGGGAACGACGACCCGCCCGTACGTCTGGTTCACGACGTCGGTCCCGGTCGGCGACCGGCGGTCGCGCATCCGCGACGGCTTCACCCAGTGGAACAACGTCGGTGAGCCGCTCCAGTACTCGTTCGCCGGCTCGGACTACGGCAACTACGACCCGATGACGAGCTGTGGCCCGACCAGCAACTCGGTGTTCCTCCACTGGACCCGAATCGACGGCGGGGGCGGCGTGCTCGGGCAGGCGAATTACTGCTACCGCACGTACAACGGTATCTCCGCCCGGACGACGGCCTGGATCCAGTTCGACTCCGCCGAGGAGTGGTGCACCGGCACGGGCGACTGCTTCGACGGTGTGTTCGGGGCTGGTGCGAACATGGATCTCTGGTCCGTCGCGACGCACGAGTCGGGGCACGTGAGTGCGTTGGGGCACTTCAACGGAAGCTCGAGCATCTGTGGCGACAACGCGGACCAGGCGACGATGTGCCCGTCGTACAAGCCGGGAACGGAGAGGATGCGCAGCTTGTCGTCCAGTGACGTCGCTTCGCTCCGCTACTACTACTGATGGACGGCCGGCGCGCCCTCCGGGTGCTCGCGGTGCTCGCGGGGGCGGCGGCCGGCGCGGCCGCGACGCCGATGCTCGTCGCGGCCCTCCCGCAACCAGCCTGCCACGACCTCGCCGTCTGCACGACCCGCGAGGTCACGGTGTGGTGGCTGCTGGTCTGCGCGGCAGCGGGCGCCCTCGGCGCGTTCGGACTGCTCCGCGTCGCGGCGGCGCGGTACCACCGCGCGAGCCGCTAGAGGTCCCGAACGACGCGCGCCGGGTTGCCGACGGCGAGCACGTTCGGCGGCAGGTCCCGCGTGACGACGGCGCCGGCACCGACGACGGTGTCGGCGCCGATCGTCACGCCGGGGCAGACGATCACGCCACCGCCGAGCCAGACGTTGTCGCCGATCGTGATCGGCTCCCCCGCCTCCCAGCCGGCCCGGCGGGTCGCGGCGTCGAGCGGGTGGGTCGGCGTGAGGAGCTGCACGTTCGGGCCGAGCTGTACGTGGTCGCCGATCGCGATGGGTGCGACGTCCAGCGCGACGAGGCCGAAGTTGGCGAACGTCCCCGCGCCGACGGTGATCCGGTAGCCGTAGTCGCAGTGGAACGGCGGCCGGATGACCGCGCCCTCGCCGTAGGAGCCGAGCAGCTCGGTCAGCAGCGTGCGGCGTTCGGCGGCGGACGCGTGCGGCGTGGCGTTGAACGACTCCAACAGCGCCATCGCGCGGGCGTGCTCGGCGGCGAGCTCGGCGTCGGCGCGGTAGAGGTCGCCGGCCAGCATCCGCTCGCGCATGGTGCGGCCGTCGTCCACCCGCCGCACGCTAGCCCGTAATCAACGCCGCCGCGCCGCGTGTGACGCGCGTGCCCGACCGGGCACGCCCACCGTCCCTGAGGGGGGACCCCCGCATGTCTCACCGCTCCCTGCGCTGGGCGCGGCGCGGCCTCGTGCCGCTCGTCGCGCTCAGCCTCTGCGCCGTCGCCACGCCCGCGTCCGCGCAGCCCCTGCCACCCCCGCCGATGAAGGTCGACAAGTACGTCAGCGCCGTGATCAGCGTCACGTACGTCCCCGGGGCGCCCGCCGCCGTACGGACCGGCGGCGACGCGGCGTGGGCGTTCGCGTGCACCACGACCGACGACGGGCGCGGCAACGTCGACGTCTCCTGCGCGAAGGACGCCGGCGAGGCGTACACGCTGCAGTGCTCGATCCTCGAGACGACGGCGACGAACCCGCCGTTGCTGTCCGTCTCGCCGCGGCTCGACGCGTACGGCGCCTGCGGCGACTCGTCGACGACCTACGTCGAGCCGCTCACCCACCCGGGCCCGCAGTACCAGGTACGGCTCGCGGTGACGTCGCTGCGCTGCGCCGCGTCCGGCGCGGCGGAGTACGCGTACTCGGTCACCTGCGCGTTCTCCTCCAGCGTGCGGCAGCCGATCACCGGCGGCGTCGTCATCGACCGGACGAGCGCGACCGCGCCGATCACGTACTCGTTGTGGGGCGTGCTCGCGACGAGCGACTGGAGCTGCGTCTCGTCGGTCTCGGCGACGCCGCCGACGGTCACCTGCACCGCGGTGTCCGACCCGACGGTGACGCAGTGGTTCTGCGACCAGACCGTCGTCAGCGCGGCGGCCGAGCGGCTGGTGCCGGCGGCACCCGTCGAGCCGTCGCGGGTACGCGGCCAGGTGTCCTGCGACGGCAACGACGAGGCGGTGGCGACGCCCGGGACGCTGACGACCCGGGAGGTGCCGACCGTGCCGGGCGGCCTGCCGGTGGACAACGCGGGCACGACGCTGTTCATGGACACCGACACGTTCATCTGCCAGGCGTGGGGTCCCGTCGCCGGCAACGTCCTGACGCCGATCGGTCCTTACACGGTCGAGTGCTCCGAGCCCTAACGGCTCACCAGCCGACGGCGGCGTAGGCGCGGGCGAGCCGTACCGGTTCGCCCGCGCCGGCCCACCGCCACAGCTCGTCCCCCGCCACGACCAGCAACGCGTCGCCGGGGCCGACGTGCACGGTGGTGATCGGGTCGCCGCCGGCCGGCAGGGTCAGGAGCAGGTCGGAGCCCGCGACCATGCCGTCGCGGTACGACGTCGCCACCCGCACCTCGCGCGGCTCGCCCTCGATCGACGTCGTGTGCAGCAGCCGGTCGCGCCACGGCACCGGGTCGTTCATCGTCGTGACGAACGTCACCGCCACCCGCTCGGCGTCGGCCAGCGACCGGTCGGTGGCCGGGTCGAGGCGGACGAACGCGTTCGAGTCGTCGCCGGCCTCCTGCACGTAGACCGCGCGGCCGTCCGGCGACCAGGCGACCGACGCGACCCAGGTGCGCGCGGCGTACGTCGCGCCCGGCACGATCCGCACGCCGTCCCCCGGGCAGGTGGCCATCGCCACCCGCCCGTCCGGCGCGTACCGCGCGGAGAAGCCGGGCGCGACGTCCCGGCGGGTGCCGGTGGCGACGTCGTACTCGACCACGCGCGGGCACTCGGCGCGGGTGTCCGCGTCGTACGACAGGCCCCCGGGCGGCAGCAGCGTGACGAGCACGTGCCTGCCGTCCGGCGACAGGTCGACGCTGCCGGCGGTGGCGTCGAGCGTCGCGACGGTCCGGGTGACCTCGCCGGTGCGGTACGACGCGAGGGCGAGCACGCGGCGTTCGGTGACGGCGGCGAACGGCAGGTCCGGCACGGGCGGCGCGGACCCCGTCGCGGTCGGGGACGGCGTCGCGGACACGGTCGCCGGCGACGAGGGGACCGGGTCGGCCGCGACGGAGCGGACCGGGTCGGGACCCGAGCCGCAGGCCACGGCGAGGAGGGGGACGAGGGCGAGCGCGGCACGGTTCATGCGTCTCCAGACGCGCGGCACCGCGGGACGGTTTACCCCAGTGCGTCCACCGCGAGCACGACGGTGGCCGCGGTCCAGGCGAGCGGCGCGGGGCCGGCGGGCGAGCCGTCGGCGAGGACCTTCTCCGGCAGGCTCCCCCACTGCGTCCGGTGCTCGTCGAGCCAGCCGAGCCAGCGCTCGGCCGTCGCGCGGCGGCCGGACGCCGCGGCCGTCAGCGCGACCAGCGCGGTCTGCGGCGTCCACGAGACGCCGTCGCGGTACCACCCGGCGCCGGGCGCGAGGCCACCGGCCGGCCGCAGCGCGGAGGTCTGGTAGTGCCGCCACGCGCGGACGACGTCGTCATCCTCCGCGGCGAACGGCGGCAGCAGGAACGCCACCGCCGCGTCGGCGCCGCCGGACGGGCCGTAGCGCTGGTACCCGCCCGAGCCGAAGCGCAGGGCCACCAGCCGGCCGAACGACTCCGCCGCGCCCGCCGCCCGTGCCGCCGCGGCGGCGTCGACCTCGGCGAGCAGCGCCGCGCCCGAGCGCAGGCCGAGCAGCAACGGCGCCGCCGTGCCGAGCGTCACGGCGGTCTCCGGCCGCTCCCAGTAGTCCGGGCTCGGCCGCGGCAGCCGGGTGCCGTCCTCGGTCTGGCGCAGCGCGAACAGCGTCGCGCGCCGGACCAGGCTCTCGTACCGGCGGGCGACGACGCCGGGCTCCGACACCGCGGCGACCGACGCGACGGCCCACAGCGCCCACCCCGCGCCGTCGGACTGGCGGCGCCGGGCGTCGGGCGGGCCGGAGCCGTTCGGGAGGTAGCGCGCCTCGAAGCCGCCGTCGGTCTCCTGCGCCCGCGCCAGGAACGCGAGCACCCGGTCGGCGTCCGCGAGGTGACCGGTCCGCGCGAACGCGGCCGCGACGAACGCCGCGTCGCGCGGCCACACGTAGCCCCACGACGGCGCGGCGCCGGCGAGCGGCCCGCCGGACGGCGCGACGAGCGCGCGCAGGTCGAGCAGCGCGTACTCGACCATGTCCTCCCACTCGGTGCCCCAGCCCGGCACCCGGCCGGACCGCAGCCACTCCTGGTCGAGCGCGGACAGCCGCCACGACGGCGCGGTCGCCAGCGTCGGGTGCGGCCGCCGCGCCGGCGGCGACGCGGGCGCGGCGGCGGCGACCGTCGTCGCGACCGCGAGCGCGACGGCGGCCCCGGCGGCACCGCGCGAGACCCTCACCACCAGACCGTGCCACGTCGGGCGGCCCGCCGAGCGGCGTTCGGCCGAACTCAGCGGACCGGCGGCACCTCGGACTCGGGCGTGCCCACCAGGCCGCGGTCGGGGTCGTTCTCGTGCGCGTGGTCCACCCGCTCGACCTCGGCGAGGAACCCCGCGAGCCGGTCCACCACGCCGCGCGCCGCCGGGTCGCGGTCCACGAAGTCGACCAGGTGGTCGGCGACGTCGCCGAACGTCACCTGCTCGTCGCCGCGCTCGGCGCGCAGCCGTTCGATGCCGTCCATGCCGGGATGCGTACCCCCGGCGGGTCAGTGGAAGTCGCGCGAGGGCGCCGCGACCGACAGCGTCAGCGGCTCGATGCGGTCGGCGACGACGTTGCACACGCCGTCCGCCGTCTCGACCAGGCCGCGCACCAGCAGCCCCGGCGACGCCCGCGCGACGCGGCGGTAGCGCCGCCACACGCCGGGCGAGCAGATGACGTTGACGTGCCCGGTCTCGTCCTCGAGGTTCACGAACGTCGTGCCGCCGGCCGTCGCGGGCCGTTGCCGGTGGATCACCGCGCCGCCCACCCACACCCGCGTCCGGTCGCGCACCGCGCGGAGGTCGCGGGCGTTGACCGCGCCGAGCGAGTCGAGGAACGGCCGCACGTACGACACCACGTGGCCGTCCGCGGTGAGCCCGGTCGCCCACACGTCGGCGACGGTCTCCTCCAGCGGCGTCATGGCCGGCAACGGCGGCGCCTCGGCCCCGGCGACGAGCCCGTCGAGGCGGTCGGGCGTGTTGACGGCGACCGCGCCCGCGGCCCACAGCGCGGCCCGGCGGGAGAGCCCGAAGCAGCCGAACGCCCCCGCCGTCGCGAGCGCCTCGACCTGCGGCTCGGTCAGCCGGGCGCGGCGGACCATGTCGGCCATCGACGCGTACGGCTGACCGGCCTCGATCCGCGCGGCGAGGTCCTTGCCGAGCGTGCGGACGTACTCCAGGCCGAGCCGCACCGCGCCGTCCGGCTCCAGGTCGGCCTTCGCCTTGGACGCGTTGACGTCGACGGAGCGGACGGTCACGCCGTGCCGCTGCGCGTCGGCGACCAGCGACTGCGGCGAGTAGAAGCCCATCGGCTGCGCGTTCAGCAGCGCGGCGAGGAACGCCGCCGGGTAGCGCAGCTTCAGCCACGCGGAGGCGTAGACGAGGTAGGCGAACGACACCGAGTGCGACTCGGGGAAGCCGTAGTTGGCGAACGCCACGAGCTTCGCGTAGATCGCCTCGGCGACGTCAGGCGGGACGTCGTTGCGGGCCATGCCGGCCATCAGCCGCTCGCGCAGCCGGGCCATCCGCTCCTTCGAGCGCTTGGCACCCATCGCGATCCGCAGCTCGTCCGCGTCGGCCGGCGTGAACCCCGCCACGTCGACCGCGATCTGCATGAGCTGCTCCTGGAACAGCGGCACGCCGAGCGTCTTCTCCAGCGCCGGCTCCAGCAGCGGGTGCAGGTAGGTGACCGGCTCCTTGCCGTGCCGGCGGCGGATGTACGGGTGCACGCTGCCGCCCTGGATCGGGCCGGGCCGGATCAGCGCGACCTCGATGACGAGGTCGAAGAACTCCTTGGGCCGCAGCCGCGGCAGCGTCGCCATCTGCGCCCGCGACTCGACCTGGAAGACGCCGACCGAGTCGGCGCGGCAGAGCATCTCGTAGACCTCGGGGTCCTCCTGCGGGATCGACGCGAGGTCGAGGTCGACGCCGTGGTGGCGGCGCATCAGGTCGAACGTCCCGTGCAGCGCGGTCAGCATCCCGAGCCCGAGCAGGTCGAACTTCACCAGGCCGGTCGCCGCGCAGTCGTCCTTGTCCCACTGCAGCACCGTGCGGCCCGGCATCCGCGCCCACTCGACCGGGCAGACCTCGACGACCGGGCGGTCGCAGATCACCATGCCGCCGGAGTGGATGCCGAGGTGGCGCGGCGCCTCCTGCAACGCCATCGCCTGCTCCAGCACCGGCTCCGGCACGTCGAGCTCCTGCTGGGACAGCCGCGTCCACCCGTCGACCTGCTTCGACCACGCGTCGAGCTGCCCCTCCGGGTAGCCGAACGCCCGGCCCACCTCGCGGATGGCCGACCGCGGCCGGTAGGTGATGACGTTGGCTACCTGGGCGGCGTTCTCCCGGCCGTAGCGGGAGTAGACGTACTGGATGACCTCCTCGCGGCGGCCGTTCTCGATGTCGAGGTCGATGTCGGGCGGGCCGTCGCGGTGGGGGCTCAGGAACCGCTCGAAGAGGAGCTTGAGCCGCACCGAGTCGACGGCCGTGATGCCGATGACGTAGCAGACCGCGCTGTTCGCGGCGGAGCCGCGGCCCTGGCAGAAGATGTCCTCCCGCCGGCAGAACTCCACGATGTCGCGGACGATCAGGAAGTACCCGGCGAAGCCCATCGCCTCGATGACGTCGAGCTCCTTGTCGAGCTGCGCGTACGCCCCCGGCGCGGTCTCGGCGTGCCGCGGGCCGTACGGCCGCAGCGCGCCCTCGTAGGTCAGGTGCCGCAGCCACGACATCTCGGTGTGCCCCTCCGGCACCGGGCACGGCGGCAGCCGCGGCGCGACGACCGAGAGGTCGAACGCGCACTCCGCCGCGAGGTCCACGGACGTCTCGACCGCGCCGGGCCAGCGGGCGAACCGCCGCGCCTGCTCCGCGCCGGAACGCAGGTGCGCGGCGGCGTTCGGCGGCAGCCAGCCGTCCGCCTCGTCCAGGCTGCGCCGCGCGCGGACCGCCGCGACGACGGTCGCCAGCCGGTGCCCCTCGGGGGTCGCGTGGTGGACGTCGTTGGTGGCGACGTACGGCAGCCCGTGCCGCGTCGCGAGCGCGGCGAGGGCGTCGTTGCGCTCGCAGTCGAGCGGGTCGCCGCGGTCGGTCAGCTCCACGACGACGCGGTCGCCGAACGTCTCCCGCAACCCCGCCAGGGCACGGTCCGCCTCCTCCACTCCCCCGCGGTCGAGGGCGGCGCGGACCGCGCCCTTGCGGCAGCCGGTCAGCACGACCCAGTCGCGGGAGAGCTCGGCGAGCCGGGCGACGTCGTAGCGCGGCCGGCCCTTCTCGCCGCCGGCCAGGTGCGCCTCGCTCATCGCGCGGGCGAGGCTCGCGTAGCCGGCCGGGCCGCGGGCGAGGACGAGCAGGTGCGTGCCCTGCGGGTCGGCGACGCCGTTCTGCGGCCTGGGCAGACCGAGCGAGAGCTCGGCGCCGAACACCGTCGGCAGCCCCACCGCGCGCGCCGCCTCGGCGAAGCGGACGACGCCGTAGAAGCCGTCGTGGTCGGTGAGCGCGAGGCCGGTGAGGCCGAGCCGCGCCGCCTCCTCGGCGAGCGCGTCCGGCGGCGACGCGCCGTCGAGGAACGAGAACGACGAGTGGCAGTGCAGCTCGGCGTACGGCACGCCGCCGGGCTCGCGGGTCAGCGGCGGCGGCTCGTAGCGCGGCCGCTTGCGCGACCAGGCCGGGGAGTCGCCGCCGTCGCCGACCGGCTGGTCGGAGAGGATGCGTTCGAGGTCGCGCCACGGCATCGCCGGGTTGTTGAACCCCATCAGGCCGCCGCCCCCGCCGCCGGCCCCACCCCAACTGTGAAGATCACCACGCGGCGACCCGCGGCCGGGGCTTCACAGAACGGGCGGGCCGCCGCGACCGGCCGACCGCCGGCCGCCGGCCGACCGCCCGCCGCCGGCCACCCACCGGCCGGCCACCCACCGGCGGCGGCGCTAGTCATAGGCCGCCTCGACCCACCACCGTCCGAGCGAGTGGCCGAGCAGCCGGGCGGCGCCGTCGTCGGTCACCACCTGCACCCGCGCGACCGCGCGGCGGGCGTCGGGGTCCCACCAACGCTCGTCCACCGGCCACGGCCCCGCCCAGCCGACGACGTCGGCGTCGCGGGCGCGGAGCATCCCGGCGACCCGCGCGGGGCGTTCGGACAGCGTGCCGCGCTCGTCGACCAGGACGTCCCCGCCGCGCGCGTCGAGCAGCAACGCCGGTTGCGGGATCTCGTAGACCAGCGTCGGGGAGGGAGGCGGGATGCGGCCCGGCCACGGCGGTGAACCGTCGTACTCGGCTCCCCGTGGCTCCCCCCACGGCACGAGCCGGACCGCATCCCGCGGCGCGCGTCCCCCGGCCGGCACAGCGACCCGTACCGCGTCGAACCCGAGCAGCCCCTGCAGCCGCGTCAGCGCGACGGACGCGCGCTCGTCGGCGTCGGTGGGGCCGCCCCACAGCGGGAGCTGCTGGCCCTCGTCCCGGTGCACCTCGTCGGGCACGAGGCGCAGCACCGCGATCCCGCCGGTCGGGCGGTCGCGCCCGGTGAGCCAGCCGGCGAGCTGCCAGCGGACCCGCTGGGCGATCGCGTTGGCCGACATCGCGCCGGCCGCCCGCCACAGCCGCGCGCGGTGCTCGCCGTGCTCGCTCTCCGCCTCGACCAGCACCCGGGTGCAGACCAGGCCGCGCTGCGCCAGCGCGTCGCGCAACGCGTCCGCCAGCGACTTGGCCACGAACGCCAGCGGCTCGACCTGCTCCTCCGGCGGGTCCAGCTCCGCCTGCACCGCGAGGTCCGGCGCGGGGACGCGGGCGACGAGGGGGCGTTCGTCCAGGCCGCGGGCGAGCCGGTGCGCCAGCAGCCCGTCGGTGCCGAACCGCGACGCCACCCGCGCCGCCGGCAGCGCCGCGAACGCGCCCAGCGTCGGCAGGCCGAGACGGACGAGCAGGTCGGCGAGCTCGTGGCGTTCGAGGGCGGCGACGGGATACGGCGCGAGGAACTCCGCGCTGCCGCCCGGCGGCACGATGCGCCGCTCGCGCGCGGCGAGCCGCGACGCGAACACGCCGTCGGCCACCCCGACCCGGCACGGCCCCGCGGGCGCGACGCCGGGCAGCCCCGGCACCACGTCGTCGACGACGCCGGCCACCATCGTGGCGAGCGCCGCGTCGCCGCCGAAGTAGCGCGACGGGCCCTTCGTGGCGAACGCGCACGCGCCCGGCCGCACGACCTCGACGCGCGGCGTGACGTCGGCGAGCGCCGACGCGACCGGCTCGAACGCCCGCGCCTCGGCCGCCTCGTCGCGGTCCAGCACGCGGATGCCGGGCGAGCGGCGCTGCGCCTCGCGGCGGCGCAGGCCGCGGCGTACGCCGTCCGCGCGGGCCGCCGCCGAGCAGGCCAGCACCTGCTCGCCCTCGACGACCGCGGCCGCGACGTCCGGCGGCACGCCGTGCGCCGCGAGCGGCCAGTCGGGGCACCACGCGGTCAGCGTGCGGGTGCCGCTCATGCCGGCCGCAGCGGGCGGGCGGGCCGGGCGGGCTGGACCGAGCGGGCGGGACGCGCGGCCGGGTCGCGGCGCGGGTCCACGCGGTGCAGCGGGAACGACACCGCCGCCCGCCGCTCGCGCGCCGCCGCGCCGCGCCCGGTGGCGGCGACCTTGCAGCGGCGTTCGGTCAGCCGGCCGTAGCCGTCCGCGGTGAGGCCGAGCCAGCGCGACTCGGTGAGCCGCACGGTGAGGTCGCACGCCTCCGGCCAGCGGCCGAGCGCGAGGATCGTCGAACGGCGTTCGCGCGCCCGCGCCGCGAGCCGCCGCAGCTCCGCCGGCTTCGCGTCGCGCGGCACCGTCGTCAGGACGAGGTCCACGCCGTCGAGCAGCGCCGCGACGACGGTCGCGAACTGCCCGCTCACGCTCTCCACCAGCACGAGCCGCGTCAGGTCGACGCCGATCTCGGCCGCCGCGGCCGGGCCGAGCTCCGGCAGGCCGACGACCGCGCACCACGAGCCGGCCGCGCTCGCGTCGGCGGCGAGCGCCAGCGCGAGCCACACCGAGCCCTCGACGGAGACGACCGAGCCACGCGCCAGGCCGCCGCCGGGGAGGAGCGTGTCGAGCGGGGCGCGCACCGGCAGCAGCTCCCGCGGGGCCACCTGTCCCGGCCCCTGTCCGGGCGCCGCCGCGAGCCGTTCCCTCAGCTCCTCGACGACCCCGGACATGCCTGTTATTCGAACATACGTTCGACCCCTACGTCCAGGGGCCGACGCCGCCGTAGCGCTCCGGCGCGATGCGCAGGACGTAGCCCGGCGGCGGGTCCGGCATCGGCGGGAACGTCACGCCCGGACCGACGTAGCCGTACGCCAGCCGCTGCAGCAGCTCCGGCGCGCCGCCCTCGGTGACGCGGCCGCGGCCGTGCACCACGAGGTACTCGCGCAGCCCGATCTCGTTCGTCCGGTCCGTCTCGAACGACACGGCGACGCGCGGGTCCCGCTCGACGTTGCGCAGCTTCTGCCGCGCGCCGATCGACCCGGCGACGAGCTCGTCGTCCTCGATGCCGACCCAGACGACGGTCACCTGCGGCGAGCCGTCCGGGTTGAGCGTCACCAGGTGGCCGAGCGGGTGCGTGTCGAGCACCGCCCGCACCGAGTCCGGGATCATGTCCCTCCGTGATCTACGAGACCGAGCGCCTCGCCGTCCGCGACCTCACGGACGGCGACGCCGAAGCGCTGTACGAGATGCACCGGCACGACGAGGTCATGCGCTGGCTCGACCGTACGCCCTCGACCGGGCCGGCCGAGGAGCTCGAACGGCTCGCGCACTGGCGCACGCTGCGCACCGGCCCGTACGGCTTCTTCGGCATCGACGAGAAGGCGTCCGGACGGATGGTCGGCGTGCTGGTCTTCAAGCCGTTCGACGACCTGCCGTACGTCGATCTCGGCTGGCGGCTGAACCCCGCGTACTGGGGACGCGGCTACGCCACCGAGGCCGCGCGCGGCGCGATCGAGCGGGCGTTCGGGGAGCTCGGCCTCGCCGAGCTGGCCGCGACCACGCTCCCCGACAACGCCCGCTCGCGCGCCGTGATGGAACGCCTCGGGATGACGTACGCCGGCGACTGCGTCCACGCCGGCCTGCCGCACGTGCTGTACCTGCTGCGGCGTCAGCAGGTGGTCGAGTAGCCGTACCCGCCGGTCACGCTGACCCCGGGGACCACGAACGACGTGACCGTGACGGTCGGACCCCACACGGTGTAGGTGCAGTCGCGGACCGGGTCGCGCACCGTGAACGCGGCCCCCGCCGCGGCGACCGGGGTCGCCACGACGGCCAGGGCGGCGGCGGCGAGCAGGCGGCGGCTCACGGGCACTCCACGCTCTGGCCGAACCCGCCCGTCGACGTGATCCCGAACGGCAGCGGGAAGCTCGGGAACGGATGGATCGTGTAGG
This sequence comes from Mycobacteriales bacterium, assembly GCA_036382875.1. Lineage (GTDB taxonomy): Bacteria > Actinomycetota > Actinomycetes > BP-191 > BP-191 > BP-191. The sequence goes on along the minus strand of DASVPJ010000001.1, from coordinate 161,059 downwards.
TCGGGGCCCACACGCGGTACGTGCAGCCGTCGACCGGGTTGCGGACGGAGAACTCCTGGGCGTCCGCGGCGAGCGGCGTCAGCGCCACCGCGAGCGCGGCGGCGGCGAGCAGCCGGCGGGTCACGGGCACGTCCTGTCCTCTCCGAAGCCGCCCGACGTGGCGACCCACGGCGGAGCGACCGATCCGGTGGAGTGCAGCGAGGGAGCCCACACGGTGTACGTGCAGCCGTCGAGCGGGTTGCGGAACGAGAACGCGGTCGCCGTGGCGGCGACCGGGGTGAGCGCGACGGCCAGCGCGGCGGCGGCGAGCAGCCGGCGGGTCACGGGCACGTCGACCAGTACGTCGGGCTGCCGTACCAGCTCACGCCGGGCCAGCCCCCGATGTACCGCACCGTGATGTCCGGCACGTACACGGAGTGCGTGCAGCCGTCGACCGGGTTGCGGACCGTGTACCCGGTGGCCGACGCGGCGACCGGGGTCAGCGCCACGGCCAGCGCGGCGGCGGCGAGCAGCCGGCGGGTCACGGGCACGCCACCGACTCGCCGAAGCCGCCGACCATGACGAGCGAGGGCGACGCCCCGCCACCGCCACCGCCCATCACGAACTCCGGGGAGTACACGGTGTACGTGCAGCCGTCGGCCGGGTTGCGGACCGAGTACGCGCTCGCCTCCGCGGCGACCGGCGTCAGCGCGACGGCCAGCGCCGCGGCGGCGAGCAGGCGGCGGCTCACGGGCAGCTCGCGCTCTCGCCGAAGCCACCGTCGATGTCGAACCCGAACGGCTCCGGCGGCGTCTGGTGCGGCCGGATCGTCGGGCCCCACACGCTGTACGTGCAGCCGTTGACCGGGTTGCGGACGGAGATGATCCCCTGGGCGTCCGCGGCCAGCGGCGTCAGCGCCACCGCGAGCGCGGCGGCGGCGAGGAGTCGGCGGCTCACGGGCAGTCCGTCCACGCGCCGGTGTCGCCCGACAGCCCGATCCCGGGCCCGGGGACGCCCGGGTAGATCGTGATGTTCACGACGGACACGTAGACGGCGCAGCCGCGGGTCGGGACCGGGATGACGGTCGTGCCGGCGTGCGCGGCCGGCGCGGCGAGGCCGACCGCGAGCGCGGCGGCGGCGAGCAGGCGGCGGCTCACGTGCAGTCCACGTGCTCGCCGACGCCACCGGAGGTCTGCGGCAGCCACGGCAGGCCGTACCACGTGATGGTCGGCCCGTAGACGTAGTACGTGCAGCCGTCGACGGGGTTGCGGAACTTGATGATGTCCGACGCGCTCGCGGCGCTGGGAAGGAGCGCGGCGGTCACGACCGCCGCGGCGAGGAGGAGTCGAGTCATGCCTGCTACACGGACGAACCGCCCCGCGATTACGCTCACCTCTCCCCTCACCGTCCCGGAGGTCCCCGTGCGCCGCATGCTCGCCGTCGCCCTGCTCGCCGCCGCGCCGTTCGCCGGTGTCGCCGCCGCGCCCGCGAGCGCGTGCACCGGAGTCCCCTGCAACCAGATCTGCGACGCCTGGAACTCCAAGATCGGCCAGCGGGTGTTCGGCACCCCCTGCGGCCTGAACTGACGGACGTGCCCGGCTACTCCGGCACGCCGCTGGCGACGAAGCTCGGCGTCAAGCCGGGCTCGTCGCTACGGCTCGTCGGCGCGCCGGAGGACTTCGAGCAGACGCTCGCACCGCTGCCCGACGGCGTGACGGTCCGCCGGTCGGGGCCGTTCCGCGCGGACGTCGTCGTGGTGTTCACGACGTCGTACGCCGACCTGGCGCGCCGCATCGGGCCGCTCGGCCGGGCGGTGCACCCGGACGGCTCGCTGTGGGTGTCGTGGCCGAAGCGGAGCAGCGGCGTCGCGACCGACCTGACCGAGGACTCGCTGCGCGAGATCGCGCTGCCGCTCGGGCTCGTCGACAACAAGGTCTGCGCCGTGACCGACGTCTGGTCCGGGCTGCGGCTCGTCTGGCGCAAGGAGCGCCGGTGACCCGGGCCGTCGTCGTCGGTGCCGGCCACAACGCGCTCGTCGCGGCGACGCTGCTGGCCCGCGAGGGTCTCGACGTCACCGTGGTCGAGGCGAAGGACGCCGTCGGCGGCGCGGCGCGCACCGAGACGCCGTTCCCGAAGGTGCCCGGGCTGCGCCAGTCGACCGGCGCGTACCTGCTCGGGCTGATGCCGCCGGAGCTCGTCGCGACGCTCGGCGTCGACCTGCCGCTGCTGCGCCGCGACCCGCACTACTTCCTGCCGACGACCGGCGGCTCGTACCTGCTGATGGGCTCCGACCGGGACGACGTGCGGCGGCAGTTCGAGACGTTCTTCTCTCCGGCCGACTGGCGGGCCGACGAGGCGCTGCAACGCGAGCTCGCGGCGTTGCGCGAGGACCTCGCGCCCGCCTGGCTGGCCGAGCCGGGCACCGTCGAGGAGACCGCCGACCGCTACGTCCGCGCGCCGCTGCGCGACGTGTTCGTGGACCTGTGCCGCGGCAGCGTCGCGGCGTACCTGGACCGCTTCGGCTTCGAGTCCGACCTCGTGGTCGCGATGTACGCCGTCACCGACGGCCTCTCCGGCCTCGCCGCCGGCCCCGACACGCCGGGCTCCGGCCACAACTTCCTGGTGCACAACATGTGCCGGCTGCCCGGCGCGGACGGTACCTGGATGATCGTGCGCGGCGGCATGGGCACGGTGACCGCGACGCTCGCCGACGCGGCCCGCGCGGCCGGCGCGGCGATCCGCACCCGCTCCCCCGTCGTCCGGATCACGACGGCGAACGGCGCCGTCGACGGCGTCGGCCTGGCCGACGGCACCCACCTCGCCGCGGACGTCGTCGTCGGCGGCTGCGACCCGTGGGTGCTCGCGGCGCTGGCCGGCGACGCGTTCCCCGCGCCGCTGCGCGCGCACCTCGACGCGATCCGCCGCGACGGCTCGACGCTCAAGGTGAACCTCGCGCTGCGCGACCTCCCGCGCTTCACCTGCCTGCCCGAGGGCGCGCCGAGCCCGTTCGGCGCGACGATCCACCTCCTCCCGGACGGCGGGCTCGACGCCGTGCGCGCGCAGTGGGCCGACGTCCAGGCGGGGCGGCTCCCGGACTTCCCGACGATCGAGTGGTGCGTCCACACGACCGTGGACCCGTCGCTGCGCGACGAGGCGGGGCACCACAGCGCCGCGCTGTTCGTGCAGTCGGTGCCGTACGCCGTCGACGGCACCACCTGGGACACCGTGCTGCCCGGCTACGTGGCGCACCTGCTGTCGCTGTGCGACCGCTTCGCGCCGGGGACGAGCGAGCTGGTGGCGGACACGTTCGCGCTGCCGCCGCCCGGCATCGAGGCGCACTTCGGCATCACCGGCGGGCACATCCACCACGTCGACAACGCCGTCGCGTTCGCCGACCGGATGCCGTACGCCACCGGCCTCGACGGCCTCTACGCCTGCTCGGCCGGCTGCCACCCGGCCGGCTCGGTGATCGGCGCGGCCGGCCACAACGCCGCCCGCCGCGTGCTGCGCGACCTGTAATCCGCGGGCGCCGTCCGCGTGTTCAGCACGGGCCGGAAGGCCCGGCCCGTGCTGAATCCCGCGATAGGAGTTCCGATGCTTCGCAGGCTCGCAGCCACCGCCGTCGCCACGACGCTCGCCTTCGCCGGCTTCGCCGTCCCGGCGTCCGCCGACGTCCCGTCCGCCACGGGCGTCCTCGTCAAGACGGGCAGCACCTACGTCGACCAGACGACCGGCACGGTCTACAACGCGCTGCCCGGCGGCCCCGACCAGATCAACCCGCTGCGCCTGGTCCAGCCGTCCACCTCCCAGAGCAGCTGGGGCCTCTACTACGACGAGGTCGGCGGCGGCCTGTACCTGATCATCGAGGACGGCGCGGACCTGTGGATCATCGAGCTGTAGCTCGTGACCTCAGGCTCGGCGAGCCCGGGCAGGGGACGGCCGTCCGGGTCGTCGTGCGCGAGCTGCGCGCGCTGGGCGTGCCCGAGACCGTGATGACGCCGCTCGGCCCCCGGTCACCGGGCCGGCCGCTGCGCGAGTGGCGGCGGGTCCTCTCCGAGGAGGGCGGGGTCAGGGACCCCTGGGGCAACGTCCACCCCTTCGACCTGTCGGAGTGGGACGGCGCCGATCCCGAGACCCGGCTCGTCGTGGCCGTCCAGGCCGCGCGATGACGGGCGCGCCCGGTCACGTTCCGGCGTGGCCGGGCCGCGCTCCGCGCGCGACGCGTGGCCCGGCGGCGACAGGAGCCCGGGACCCCCGTCGCGAACCTCATCGCATGCGCCGTTCCCTCGTCCTCCTCGCCGCCCTCTGCGCGGTGACCTCGGCCGCGCCCGCAGTCGCCGCGCCGCGGCCGGCCAAGCGCGCCTGTGGCCTGGTCCAGGACCCGAAGGGCGACACGTCGTCGCCGATGCCGGACCGCGAGCTCGACGCGCAGCTCGACGTCCTCTCCGCCGACGTCGCGACCGACACGAAGAACGTCACCGTCGTCCTGCGCCTCGCCAACCTCACCGCCGCCGACCCGGCCAACCCGCAGGGCCGCGTCTACGAGTTCGACTTCACCGCGGCCGAGAAGAACTTCATCGTCCTCGGCAACCTGCTGCCCGGCGGCAACTCCTTCGCGGTGTTCCGCAGCGACACGCGGTTCGAGGAGGGCAAGGGCGGCGCCCGCGCGGCGACCGGCATCGGCGAGGCCACCGGCGTCGTCGACACCGTCGCCAAGGAGGTGCGGATGACCGCGCCGCTGTCGGTCTTCGACCCGTACGCCAACCTGCGCGGCGGCACGCTGTACTACCTGTCCGCGTGGACCTATCGGGCCAACGGCATGTCGTTCCAGCCCGCGCTCGAACAGTCCCGGATCGAGGTCACCACGTCGCTCGGCATCGGGGTCGACGAGGCGTGGGGCCGCAAGTCGTACTACCGGGCGGGCGCGCCGTCCTGCGTCCGGGTGGGCCGCTGACCCCTACGATGCCGCAGCATGGACTTCGGGATCCCTGAGGAGCTCGTCGCGCTGCGGCGGTCGTTCGCGGCGTTCCTCGACCGCGAGGTCCGGCCGCGCGACGAGGCGGTCCGCGAGTCGGTCCAGCGCGGCGTCTTCGACGACGAGGTCCGCGCGGCCGCGGCGGAGGTCAAGCGCCGCGCGTGCGAGGAGGGCTTCTACGCCGCGCACCTGCCGGAGCGGGTCGGCGGCTGGGGCCTGTCCACGCTCGGCATGACGCTGCTGGTCGAGGACGCGGCGGCGTCCGGGCTGCGCCTCGCGGCGTACGCCGTCGGGCCGCCGAACCCCGAGGCGCCGACGCCGTTGCTGCTCGACCTGCCCGAGCACCTGCACGAGACCTACCTCGCGCCGCTCGTCCGCGGCGAGCAGACCATGTGCTTCGCGCTGACCGAGCCCGAGGCCGGCTCCGACGCGCAGGCCATCACCACGCGCGCGACCCGCGAGGGCGACGGCTGGGTGCTCAACGGCCGCAAGCACTACATCACCAACGCCGACCGCGCCGACTTCGCCGTCGTGTTCGCGGTGACCGACCCGGAGAAGCGGGCGGCCGGCGGCATCACGGCGTTCGTCGTGCCGCGGTCGCAGTGGTCGCCCGGGAAGAAGCAGCTCACGATCGCCGACACCCACCCGTCCGAGCTCGTGCTGGACGACGCCCGGGTGCCCGCGGACCACGTGGTCGGCGAGGTCGGCCTGGGCTTCTTCGCCGCGATGAAGTTCCTCAACGCGGGGCGGGCGTTCATTGGGGCCCAGTGCCTCGGCCTCGCCGAGTGGTGCCTCGAGGTCGCGGTCCAGCACGCCAAGTCGCGGACGGCGTTCGGCAAGCCGCTCGGCAAGTTCCAGGGCGTGTCGTTCCCGCTCGCCGAGTGCAAGGCCGAGATCGAGGCGATGCGCTGGCTGACCTACCACCTCGCCTGGGCGGTGGACCAGGGCGAGCAGCCGATGCTCGACTCGTCGATCGTGAAGTACTACGACACCGAGCGCGCGTACGCCGTCGCCGACCGCTGCCTGCAGGTGTTCGGCGGCATGGGCCTGCTCAAGGAGGGCCCGGTCGAGCACGTGCTGCGGCACCTGCGGATGCTGCGCGTCGTGGAGGGCGCGACCGAGGTGCAGAAGCTCGTCATCGCGCGGTCACTGGGCCTGTAGCGCCGCCACCGCCGCCGCGGCCTCCGCCGGTCCCGGCATCGCGGCGATCGCCTCCGCGACCCGCGCCGCCGCCGCGGCGAACGATTCCTCCTCCAGCACCCGCCGGACCGCCGCCTCGACCTCGCGCGCCGCCGGCGCGCCGGGCCCGAACGCCACCGCCGCGCCGTACGCCGACGCCTGCGCGGCGTTGGTGAACTGGTCCGCCGCCTGCGGCAGCAGCACGCTCGGCAGGCCGTGCGCGAGCGCGCCGAACAGCGTGCCGGACCCGGCGTGCGACACCACGGCGGCGCAGCGCGGCAGCACGTCGGCCTGCGGCACGAACCGTTCGACCGTCACCGTCGCGGGCAGGTCGCCGAGCGCGGCGGGGTCGCCGTCGTGGCCGGTCGTCACCAGCACGTCCGCGCCGGTCGCCGCCGCGCCGAGCACCACCTCGCGCAGCACGCCCGGCTGCGCGTTGAAGACCGTCCCGAACGTCACGTACACCAGCGGCCGCTCCGCCGGGACGCGGGCGCCGCCGTCGGCCGGGCGCAGCGGCTGCACGCGCGCGGCGGGCGGCGTCTCGCCGTTGTGCAACGGCGCCGGGCAGATGTCGAGGTACAGGTCGTCCGCGCCGTACGGCCGCGGCGCGAGCCCGTGCGCCCGCCACAACGGCTCCAGCACCGCGTCGACCGCCGGCAGGATCGCGGTCGGCACCGGGATGCCGAACGCGTGCGCGACCGACGGCACGCCGAGCCGCCCCGCCAGGATCGGCCCGGCCATCTCGGCCACCTCGTGCACGACCACGTCCGGCCGCCACTCCTCGGCGAGCGGCAGCGCCGCGGCCAGCGTCTCCGGCGCCGCGACGCCGCCGAACATGTGCGGGAACGCGTGCGCCCGCGTCGCCGGCCCCGGCGGCGGGCCGTCCGGGTGCCGGCGCCGGTACTCCGCGTGCCGCTCCCGCTCCGCGGGCCCCGCCTCGACCGCCTCGAAGCCCTCCCGCCGCACCGTGTCGACGCCGCCCGGGCCGACCGCCCACCGCACGTCGTCGCCGCGGTCGCGCAGCGCGCGGGCGAGGCGGAGCAGCGGCAGCACGTGACCGGCGCCGGGGGTGGACGTCAGCAGCACACGCGACATGGCGCCGGATGATCGCGCAGAATGCGCCGGATGACGACGCCCGACGAGATCAAGCAGAACGTCGCCGGCCTGTTCGACCGCGCGGCGGAGTCGTACGAGAACACCGGTGTCGAGTACTTCGACGCGTTCGGCCGCCGGCTGGTCGCGCTCGCCGGGCTGCGGCCGGGCGACGTCGTGCTGGACGCCGGGTGCGGCCGCGGCGCGGTGACGTTGCCGGCCGCCGAGGCGGTCGGCGAGCGCGGCCGCGTCGAGGCCATCGACCTGTCGCCGGTGATGGTGCAGCGCTGCGCGGAGACCGCGCCGCCGAACGTCACCGTCGCCGTGGGCGACGCCGAGTCGCCGGCGTTCGCCGAGGGGACGTTCGACGCGGTGCTGTCGGGGTTCGTGGTCTTCATGCTGCCGGACCCGCACGCCGCGCTGCGCCGCTACCGGGCGCTGCTGCGGTCCGGCGGGACGGTCGCGCTGTCGCAGTTCCCGCCGCAGCCGCCGTCGAAGTGGATGCGGGTCGGCGAGGTCACCGCGCGCTACCTCTCCGGCGGCGGCGGCGCGCCGCCCGCCTCGCCGGTCGGGACGCCCGAGGGGCTCGCCGCCGCGCTCGCGGACGCCGGGTTCTCCGACGTGCGGCAGGAGGCGGAGTCGTTCGAGACGGAGTTCCGCGACCTCGACCAGTGGTGGGCCTGGGCGTGGTCCCACGGCCAGCGCGGCATGTACGAGCGGGTCCCGGCCGACCGGCTGGACGACCTCAAGGCCGAGCTCTTCGCGCTGCTCGGCGCGGACGTGGCGGACGGCGAGCCCCTGCGCCTCACCCAGCACGTGACGTTCACCCTCGCCACCGCCGGCTGAAAGCGCGACCCGGTCGCGCCTCCCGCACGCGGATGCGCGATTTCGCGACCGGGTCGCGCTTTCGACCGGCGCGATCACGCGGCGTAGCCTGGGAGCAAGCACCCGTACACGACCCGCCGCAGGGGGCGTCACCTTTGTCTGCCCAGTCCGACCGCCTCGCCGAGTTCGGCACCAACGTCTGGCTCGTCGACGAGATCTACCAGCAGTACCTGAAGGACCCGAACTCCGTCGACCGCGCCTGGTGGGACTTCTTCGCCGACTACTCCCCCGGCGACGCGCCGCCGGTGGAGACCGGCAAGGCCGAGACGCTGCCGCCCACCGAGGCGAGCGTCGTCAGCGCGAAGGCCGGCGGCGAGGCGGCGGCGGCCAAGCCGGCGCCCGCGCCGAAGGCCGCGGCGGCGACCACGCCCGGCGGCACGCCGCTCAAGGGCGCCGCCGCCCGCGTCGTGCAGAACATGGAGGCCTCGCTCGCCGTCCCCACGGCGACCAGCGTGCGCGCCGTGCCGGCGAAGCTCCTCGAGGACAACCGCACCGTCATCAACCGCCACCTCGCCCGCAACCGCGGCGGCAAGGTGAGCTTCACGCACCTCATCGGCTACGCCGTCGTCCAGGCCTGCAAGGCCATGCCCGAGATGAACAACGGCTTCGGGCACGACGAGGCCGGCAAGCCGGTCCTCGTCACGCCGGAGCACGTGAACCTCGGCCTGGCGATCGACCTCCAGAAGGAGGACGGGTCGCGCCAGCTCGTCGTGCCGAGCGTCAAGGGCGCGGAGACGCTGGACTTCGCGTCGTTCTGGGCCTGCTACGAGGACATCGTCCGCCGCGCCCGCACCAACAAGCTCACCGCGGACGACTTCGCCGGCACCACGATCAGCCTCACCAACCCCGGCACGATCGGCACCGTCCACTCGGTGCCGCGGCTGATGGCGGGCCAGGGCGCGATCATCGGCGTCGGCGCGATGGAGTACCCGGCGGAGTACCAGGGCGCGGCGCCCGAGACGCTGGCCCGCCTCGCGGTCAGCAAGGTCATCAACCTGACCAGCACGTACGACCACCGGATCATCCAGGGCGCGCAGAGCGGCGACTTCCTGCGGCTGCTGCACCAGCTCCTCCTCGGCGAGGAGGGCTTCTACGAGCAGATCTTCTACAGCCTGCGCATCCCGTACGAGCCGGTGCGCTGGACGCGCGACCTGACGACGTCCCGCGAGGGCCAGATCGAGAAGCCGGCCCGCGTCGTCGAGCTGATCCACGCCTACCGCGTACGCGGTCACCTGATGGCCGACACGGACCCGCTGAACTACCGCAGCCGCAGCCACGCCGACCTCGACGTCCTCAACCACGGCCTGACGCTGTGGGACCTGGACCGGGAGTTCCCGACCGGCGGCTTCGCGGGCCAGCAGACGATGAAGCTGCGCGAGGTCCTCGGCGTGCTGCGCGACTCGTACTGCCGGACCATCGGCATCGAGTACATGCACATCCAGGACCCGGTGCAGCGCGAGTGGATCCAGGAGCGGGTCGAACGCCCGCACGAGCCGATGGAACGCGACGAGCAGCTCCGCATCATGGAGCGGCTCAACGCCGCCGAGGCGTTCGAGAACTTCCTGCAGACCAAGTACGTCGGCCACAAGCGGTTCTCGCTCGAAGGCGGCGAGAGCGTCATCCCGCTGCTCGACGCGGTGCTCGCCGAGGCGGCGCAGAAGGGCCTGGACGAGGTCGCGATCGGCATGCCGCACCGCGGCCGGCTGAACGTCCTCGCGAACATCGTCGGCAAGTCGTACGGCCAGATTTTCCGCGAGTTCGACGGCGACATCGACACCGGGACCGCGCACGGCTCGGGCGACGTGAAGTACCACCTCGGCGCGGAGGGGACGTTCAAGGCGCCGGACGGCTCGACCGTCGCGGTGTCGCTCGCGTCGAACCCGTCCCACCTCGAGGCCGTCGACCCGGTCCTCGAAGGCATCGTGCGGGCCAAGCAGGACCGCATCAACCGCGGCGAGCAGGGCTACTCGGTGCTGCCCGTGCTGCTGCACGGCGACGCGGCGTTCGCCGGCCAGGGCGTGGTCGCCGAGACGCTCAACCTCAGCCAGCTCTCCGGCTACCGCACCGGCGGCACCGTGCACGTCGTCGTGAACAACCAGCTCGGCTTCACGACGTCCGCCGCGTCCGCGCGGTCGAGCGTGTACTGCACCGACGTCGCGCGGATGGTGCAGGCACCGATCTTCCACGTGAACGGCGACGACCCCGAGGCGGTCGTCCGGGTGGCCCGGCTCGCGTTCCAGTTCCGCGAGCGGTTCCACAAGGACGTCGTCATCGACATGATCTGCTACCGCCGCCGCGGGCACTCCGAGGTGGACGAGCCGTCGTTCACCCAGCCGTTGATGTACGACCTCATCGACGCGCACCGCTCGACCCGCAAGCGCTACACCGAGGCACTGATCGGCCGCGGCGACATCACCGTCGCCGAGGCCGAGGAGGTGCTGCGCAACTACCAGAGCCACCTCGAGTCGGTGTTCGTGCAGACCCGCGACAGCGAGTCGCGGCCGAGCGTCGAGCCGCCGATGGAGCAGGTCTCCGACGAGCCGGTCGACACCACCGTCGACGACGAGGTGCTCAAGCGCGTGGTGGACGTGCAGCTCGCCGTGCCGGAGGGCTTCACCGTCCACCCGCGGCTGCTGCCGCAGCTCCAGCGCCGCGCGCAGATGCTCGCCGACGGCACCGTCGACTGGGCTCTGGGCGAGGCGTTCGCGTTCGGCTCGCTGCTCATGGAGGGGCACCCGGTGCGGCTCGCCGGGCAGGACTCGCGGCGCGGCACGTTCGGCCAGCGCCACGCCGTCCTGGTGGACCGGCAGACCGCCGCCGAGTACGTCCCGCTGGCGCACCTGTCGCCGGAGCAGGGGCCGTTCTTCGTGTACGACTCGCTGCTCTCGGAGTTCGCGGCCCTGGGCTTCGAGTACGGGTACGCCGTCGCGCGGCCGGACGCGCTGGTGTGCTGGGAGGCGCAGTTCGGCGACTTCGTGAACGGCGCGCAGTCGATCATCGACGAGTTCGTCGTCTCCGCCGAGGCGAAGTGGGGCCAGAACTCCGGGCTCGTCATGCTGCTCCCGCACGGCTACGAGGGGCAGGGCCCGGACCACTCGTCCGCGCGCATCGAACGCTTCCTCACGCTCTGCGCCGAGGACAACGTCACCGTCGCCGTGCCGACGACGCCGGCCAACTACTTCCACCTGCTCCGCAACCAGGTGAAGGGGCCGAAGCGCCGCCCGCTCATCGTCTTCACGCCGAAGTCAATGCTGCGGCACAAGGCGGCGGTCAGCGCCGCCGACGACTTCACGCAGCGGTCGTTCCAGCCGGTCGTCGCCGACCCCGTCGAGAACGCGCGGCGCATCGTCCTCACCGCCGGCAAGGTGCACTACGACCTGGCGGCGTACCGCGACAAGAACGCCATCACCGATGTCGCGCTCGTCCGCGTCGAGCAGCTCTACCCGCTGCCGGAGGCGCGGCTGCGCGAGGTGTTCGCGGCGCACCCGGACGTCACCGACGTGGTGTGGTGCCAGGAGGAGCCGGCCAACCAGGGTGGGTGGCCGTTCGTGGCGTTGCACCTGCCCGAGCTGCTCGGCCCCGGCCAGTCGCTGCGGCGGGTGTCGCGCAAGGCGTCGGCGTCGCCGGCGTCCGGCTCGTCCAAGGTGCACGACGTCGAGCAGGCCACGCTGGTCAAGGCCGCGTTCGAGTAACCCGCGCCGCCCGCGCCGCCCGCGCGGCCGTAGGCCGCGCCGGGCCAGCCGCGCCGCCCGCGCCGCATCGCGGCGCGGCGGCCGCGGCTGATTCGCGACCCGGTCGCGCCTCCCGAACGGCAGCGGCAGATTTCGCGACCGGGTCGCGCAATCGGCGGCGGGCCGGCCGCCCGGGACAGAATGGGAACGTGTACTTCACGGACAAGGGGATCGAGGAGCTCGCCGAACGTCGCGGCGAGGAGCAGGTCACGCTGGCCTGGCTGTCCGAACGCCTCCGCGACTTCGTGGACCTGAACCCGGAGTTCGAGACGCCGGTCGACCGCCTCGCCACCTGGCTCGCGCGACTCGACGACGACGACTGACGACGACGACTGACGACGACTGACGGAGGCACGGCCATGCCGCGGAAGTTCTCGTTCGGCCCGGCGATCACGCTCAAGGGCCGCAAGTACAAGGGCCTGCGCGGGTTCGCGGGGAAGCCGTTCCACCCGCCGCTGACCGACGTGCCGGTGACCGCGTACCTGTTCGCCGCGGTGTTCGACGTGTGGTCGGCGCTGCGCGACGAGCCGTGGATGCGCGACGCGGCGTCGTACCTGCTGGTCATGGGGTTCGCCGTGTCGCTGCTCGCGGTGCTGACCGGCTGGGCGGACTGGCACCGGTCGAGCCAGGTCGGCACCCAGGCGCGCCGGACCATCAACGCGCACGCGGTCATCATGATCGCGGCGACGGTGTTCGTCCTGGTCGACCTGCTCGCCCGGACGGGCGACGCCAAGCCCACCCCGGGCGGCGTCGCCGCGCTGAGCGTGATCGCGGCGGGCCTGACGATGCTCGGCTCGACGTACGGCGGCTCGCTGGTCTTCGACTACGGCTTCAACGTCGAGACGTCGGGTGACCACCCGGTGTGGCACGAGAGCGAGCAGGACGTCTACCCCGGCGCGCACTAGCCGGCGCCGGACCGGCACCTACACGACGCAGCGGCCCCGCACGAAGACCAGGCAGATCACCGGCGTGCACGCGTAGTCGGGGCCGCACCACGCCTCGTTGCAGGCGACGTCCACCGGGTCGTCGCAGCCCGGCGTGACGGCCGCGGACGCGGGCGCGGCCGGCGCGAGCGCGGCGGCGGCGAGCAGGACGGCGAGCAGGCGACGGCTCATGACGAGGGCTCCGTTCCGCGGACGAGGGGTGCCGCGACCCTACCGGCGGTACGCGCCCACGCGGTAGATGGAGCCGTTGGCGGACAGCAGGTACAGCTCGTTCGCCGCGTCGCGGCCGAACGCCAGGATCTGCGCGCCGAACTGCCCGAGCTGCCCGCCGACGAGCCGCCCCGACGAGTCCGGGCCGAGCCCCCACACGCGGCCCGAGCAGTAGTCGCCGAAGACGTACACGCCGCCGAGCAGCGACGAGTACTTCGCGCCGCGGTAGACGTAGCCGCCGATGACCGCGCAGCCCCAGGTGTGCGTGTCGTACTGGTGCACGGGCGCGACGTAGCCGGACTCCTTGCAGTACGACCCGCCGTACGACGTCGTCAACGTCCCCTCGCGGCAGTCCCAGCCGAGGTTCGCGCCGCCGGTGGTGTTGCCGTTCGTCTTGTCGATCTCCTCGCGCGCGCCCTGGCCGACGTCGCCGATCCAGAGGTCGGGGTTGACGCGGTCGAACGAGAACCGCCACGGGTTGCGCAGCCCCGAGTGCCAGATCTCCTTGCGCGCGGTCGAGGAGCCGGCGTACGGGTTGCTCGGCGGGATCGTGTAGCGCAGCCCGGACGACTCGTGCGTGATGTCGATGCGCAGGATCTTGCCGAGCAGCGAGCGGAGGTTCTGCGCGTTGCCGTTCGGGTCGCCGGCACCGCCGCCGTCGCCGGTGCCGATGTAGAGGTAGCCGTACGAGCCGAACGCGAGCTGCCCGCCGTTGTGGTTGGTGTACGTCGGGTGCGGCACGGTGAGCACGTCGTACGCCGCCGTGCCCGACACGTCGCTCGACGGCGACGCCGAGAACCGCGTCACGTGCAGCGTCATGTCGGCGTCGGTCCACGACACGAAGTACTGCCCGGTGCGGTGGTAGTCGGGCCGGAACGCGATCGACAGCAGCCCGCCCTCGCCGGCCGCGTTGACGCGGTCGCGGATGTCGAGGAACGGCGTCGCCTCCAGCACGCCGTTGCGGATGACCCGGACGGTGCCGCGCCGCTCGACCACGAAGACGCGCGACGTGTCCCCGTTGACGTGGTCCAGCGCGACGGGCTCCACGAGGCCGGTGGCCCACTTGGTGAGCGTCAGGCGCAGCGCGCGCGGGTCGAGCCCGGCGGACGCGGGCGGCGCCGGCAGCGCGAGGGAGACGAGAGACAGCGCGAGGGCGGCGGCGTAGCGGCGCATGACAGACACCGTACGTCGCCGCCCTCGCGAGCGGGCTACCAGAGCGTCAGACGACGCACTTCGACTTGAGCCACACGACGCAGATGGTGATCGTGCACGGGTCGCCGGGCGCGCACGGCGTCTCGTTGCACACCACGTCGACGGTGCCGTCGCAGGTACCGCCGACCGCCGCCTGCGCGGCGGGGACGGCCACGAACGACGACGCGACCGCGCCGGCGAGGACGGCGGAGACGAGCAGACGCTTCACGAGGGGCTCCTGACGTCAGACGGCGCAGCGGCCGGAGTACCAGACGAGGCAGACGGGCGAGGCCGTGCACGGGTCCTGCGACGGGTCGCAGGACCACAGGGTGCACACGGCGTCGACCTTGCCGCTGCACTTGCCGAGCGGGGTGGCCTGGGCGGGCGCGGCCGCGAACGACGCGAGCGCGCCGGCCGCGACGAGCCCGAGGGCGAGGCGCTTCATGGCTCTCCTAGAGGGAGGGGGGCGGGGTGGGCCAGCAGTAGTGCAGCTCCTTGCCGGTGAGGGGGCTGTAGAGGCCGAGCCCCTTCTCGTAGAAGCCGGTCGGGCAGGTCGCGGCGGCGGACGCCGGAACGGTGGCGACCGCGGCGCCGACCAGCGCGGCGGCCAGCACGAGGCGCGTCACAGCGCCACGTCCGGGCGGTACTTGCAGATGTAGATGGGGTTGCCGTTGAGCGGGTTGTAGTAGCCGCTCGGGGCCGAGTAGAAGCCCTTCGGGCAGCCGATCGCGGACGCCGCCGGGGCGAGCGTCGCGACCGCCGCGGCGGCGGTGGCGAGGAGGAGCAGGCGCTTCATTCGCGTCTCCTAAGGGGTGAGGGAACGCAGCACCCTTTCTGCGGCGAACGCCGGTCCCCTGCCTGCCGCGCTCCGCCCGATCCGCCGGGCGGCCCGCGCGAACGACGCGTCGCCGAGCACCCGGTCCACCGCGGCGCGCAGCGTCGCGGGCGTCAGCCGGCCCGCGGGCAGGTGCACGCCGGCGCCGAGGCGCTCGACCCGCATGGCGTTCTCCCGCTGGTCCCCCGGTCCGGGGACGATCACCAGCGGCAGCCCGCGGACCAGCGCCTTGGCGACCATGCCGTGCCCGCCGGCGCACACGACGGCCGCCGCCCGGTCGAGCAGCGGTGCCTGCCGGCCCGGCCCGGCGACGAACCCGTCCGGCAGCCCGGCGACCGGCTCCCCGAACTTCGTGCACGCCCCCCGCAGCCCGCGCAGCCCCTCCGCCGCGATGGCGAGCAACGTCTGCGGCCGCCCGGTCGCCGACGAGTCCGCGAGGAACACGAGCGGCCCGTCGCCCGGCGGCTCCGGCAGGTCCACGGTCGCGGGGTCCCACTCCATCGGCCCGACGATCTCGACGCGCGGTGGCCAGTCCGGCCGCAACGGCTCCAGGCCGGGCAGCGTCGCCACGACGGTGAGCACCGGCGGCCCTTCCGCCGGCAGCCCGAGCGCCACCCGCGCCGCGCGGCACTCGGCGCGGCCGATCTCGCGGGAGCGCAGGTGCAGCCGCCGCATCCACGCGTCGCGCAGCGTGCCGAGCGGCCACGTCCCGCGCGCGAGCCCGGTGCCCGGCGGCGGCAGGAAGCGCGAGGGCTCCTGGTACGACGTCGGCACCAGCTCCACCCGCGGCACGCCGGCGAGGTCCGCGGCGAACCACCCGGGCACGGTGATCGAGTCCACCACCGCCAGCTCCGCGCCGAACTCCGTCATCGACCGCGCGATGCCCGGCGCGAGCTGCTTGGAGCGCTCCCACAGCACGAAGCCGAAGTCGTCGTCGCGCGGGTCCGGCGCGAACAGGTCGATCGGCACGAACGCCAGCCCCTCGCGCTCGACCGGCTCCCGCCACTGGGTGCCCGAGACGAACGCCACCTCCGCGCCCCGGTCCCGCAGCGCCAGCGACAGCGCGACGGCCGGGAACGCGTGGCCGGGGTCGGGCCCCGCGACGACCGCGACCCGCACGTCAGGCGGTGAGCACGAGCTTGCCGAACGACTCCCCGGCCGCGAGGCGTTCGAACGCCGCCCGCGCCTCCGCCAGCGGCCGCACCGAGTCGACCTCGGGGCGGACACCGGTCGCGTCCATGAGCCGCAGCAACGACTCCAGCTCGGCCCGCGTGCCCATCGTCGAGCCGACGACGCGGAGCTGGAGGAAGAACACCCGGCGCAGGTCGGCCGGCGGCTCGGCGCCGCTCGTCGCGCCCGCCACGACGACCGTGCCGCCCGGCCGCAGCGACCGCAGCGAGTGCTCCCAGGTCGCGGCGCCGACGGTCTCCATGACGGCGTCCACGCGTTCCGGCAGCCGGGCGCCGCTCTCGAACGCCTCGTGCGCGCCGAGCGCCACGGCCCGCGCGCCCTTCGCCGCGTCGCGGCTGGTGACCCACACCCGGTGGCCGGCCGCGCGCGCGAGCACCACGAGCGCGGTGGACACGCCGCCGCCCGCGCCCTGCACGAGCACGGTCCCGCCGGGCCGCAGCCCGGACATCGTGAACAGCATCCGGTACGCCGTCAGCCACGCCGTCGGCACGCAGGCCGCCTCCTCCCACGACAGGGCGGGCGGCTTCGGCACGACGTTGCGCGCCGGCACGGCGACCTGCTCGGCGAACGTGCCGGGGTGCTTCTCGGAGAGCAGGGTGCGCTTCGGGTCGAGCGTCTCGTCGCCGTGGGACGGGTCGCCGACGACCGCGTGGCAGACGACCTCGGTGCCGTCGTCGAGGACGCCCGCCGCGTCGCAGCCCAGGATCATCGGGAGCTGCTCCTCGCGCAGCCCGACGCCGCGCAGCGACCACAGGTCGTGGTGGTTCAGCGCCGCGGCGCGGACCCGCACGCGGACCCAGCCGTCGGGCACCACGGTGTCCGGCACCTCACCGACGTGCAGCCCGTCCAGCGGGCTGTCAGGCGAGAACGACGTCGCGGCGACTCCGAACATGCGCGCGAACCTACCGCCGCGCGCCCGGCTCCACGCGGCTCACCGGCGCGCCACCCCGGTCTCGCGCGCGGCGGCGGCGACCGCGCGCGCGACGGCCGGGGCGACGTGCTCGTCGAACACGCTCGGGATGACGTTGTCCGCGCGCAGGTCGGTGACGCAGTCGGCGATCGCGGTGGCGGCGGCGAGCTTCATCGCCTCGTTCACCGTCGTCGCCCGGACGTCGAGCGCGCCGCGGAAGACGCCGGGGAACGCGAGCACGTTGTTGATCTGGTTCGGCAGGTCGCTGCGCCCGGTGGCCACGACGCGCGCGGTCTTCAGCGCGCGCTCCGGGTCGATCTCCGGCACCGGGTTGGCGAGCGCGAACACGATCGCGTCCGTGGCCATCGCCTCGATCGCCTCGTCGGGGATCGAGTGGGGGCCGCTGACGCCGATCAGCACGTCGGCACCGGCCAGCGCGTGCGGCGCGTCGGAGGTCTCGTGCCGCGGGTTCGTCACGTGCGCGAGGTCGGCCTTCGCCGTCGAGAGGTCGCCGCGCTCCTCGTAGAGCACGCCGTGCGAGTCGGAGACGACGACGTCGGACACGCCGGCGTCGAGCAGGATGCGGGTCACCGCGGTGCCCGCCGCGCCCGCGCCCACGACGACCACGCGCAACGCCGTCAGGTCCTTGCCGACGAGCCGCGCGGCGTTGCGCAGCGCGGCGAGCACGACGATCGCGGTGCCGTGCTGGTCGTCGTGGAACACCGGGATGTCGAGGCGCTCGCGCAGCCGGTCCTCGATCTCGAAGCACCGCGGCGCCGCGATGTCCTCCAGGTTGATCCCGCCGAACGCCGGCGCGAGGCGGACGACGGTCTCCACGATCTCGTCCACGTCGGTCGTGTCGAGGCAGACCGGCACGGCGTCCACGCCGCCGAACCGCTTGAACAGCAGCGCCTTGCCCTCCATCACCGGCAGCGCCGCCTTCGGGCCGATGTCGCCGAGCCCGAGCACCGCGGTGCCGTCGGTGACGACGGCGACCGTGCCGCCCTTCTGGGTGTACTCCCAGGCCAGGTCCGGGTCGTCGGCGATCGCCAGGCAGACGTCCGCGACGCCGGGGGTGTACGCGCGGGAGAGGTCGTCGCGGTCGCGCAGCGGCACCCGCAGCCCGGTCTCGATCTTGCCGCCGCGGTGCAGCGCGAAGGTGCGTTCGTCCACGAGTGGTTCCCCTCGGGCGATCCGTGCCTGCGGCGGCGCCCGCCTGCCGCGGCCGAGTCTCGATCATGGCACAGTCGCGCGGGCCGTCTTGCGGTGCGTGGCACCCGCTGCGGCAAGATACGGCCGTACGCATCGTCCGCACCTCATGGAGGCACCGTGCTCAGCGTCCCGACCCGAGCCGGCCGGCTCGCGTTCACCGGCCTCGCGCTCGCCCTCACGCTCAGCGCGTGCGGCGGCGACGACAACGTCACCGTGGAGCCCGGCGGCAACAGCCCGTCGGTCACCGCGACCGGCTCCGGCGGCGGCGTCGAGCAGGCCCTCGCCGGCCGGGTGCCCGACGCGATCAAGCAGGACGGCAAGATCAGCATCGGCACCGACGCGACGTACGCGCCGAACGAGTTCCTCGCGCCGGACGGCAAGACGATCCAGGGCTTCGACGTGGACCTGTTCAACGCCGTCGCGGCGAAGCTCGGGCTGCAGGCGGAGTTCGTCAGCGCGCCGTTCGGCAACATCATCCCGGGCGTGCAGAGCGGCAAGTACGAGCTCGGCGTCTCGTCGTTCACGATCAACGACGACCGCAAGAAGGTCGCCAACATGGTCAGCTACTTCTCGGCCGGCACGCAGTGGGCCGCGAAGACCGGCTCGGGCCTGAACATCGACGACATGTGCGGCAAGAAGGTCGCCGTGCAGAAGGACACCGTCCAGGTCGACGACGTCAACGCCCGGTCGAAGAAGTGCACCGACGGCGGCAAGTCGAAGATCTCGATCGACCAGTACCAGTCGCAGGCCGACGCGACGGCCGCCGTGGTGTCCGGCAAGGACGACGCCATGCTCGCCGACTCGCCGGTCGCGGCGTACGCCGTGAAGCAGACGAACGAGCAGCTCGAGCTGCTCGGCGAGATCTACGACTCGGCGCCGTACGGCTACGTCGTGAAGAAGGACCAGACGGAGTTCGCGCAGGTCCTCGCGGACGCGCTCAAGGCGGTCATCGCCGACGGCTCGTACAAGTCGGCGCTGGAGAAGTGGGGCGTCGAGGCCGGCGGTATCACCGACCCGCAGGTCAACCCCTGACGTCCGACGCACCGGCCGCTCCGGCCGGAGTGAACGGCCCGGAGGACCTCCGGGCCGTTCCGCTGCGCCACCCCGGACGGTGGGTGGCGCTCGCGGTGATCGGCGTGCTGGTCGCGATGTTCGTGAACATGGTCCTCACGAACAAGGCGTTCCAGTGGTCGTTCATGTTCGACCACATGTTCGCGCCCCCGGTCCTCGAGGGCGTGCGGACGACGCTGCTGCTGACCGTCTACTCGATGGTCATCGGCGTCGCGCTGGGCATCGTGCTCGGCGTCATGCGGCTGTCGCCGAACCCCGTCATCTCGGCGGTCGCCTGGGTCTACACGTGGTTCTTCCGCGCGGTGCCGCGGCTCGTGCTCGCGATCCTGTTCGGCAACCTCGGCATCCTGTTCGACCGCATCGAGATCGGGCTGCCGTTCGACGACCAGCTCCTCCGGCTGGTCGGCGTGCACGGCAACGCCGCCATCTGGGGCGCCGACGCGAACGACTTCCTGCGCGGCTTCAAGGCCGGCCTGCTCGCGCTCGCGCTGAGCGAGGCGGCGTACATGGCCGAGATCGTGCGCGCCGGCATCATGTCGGTCGACGCCGGCCAGACCGAGGCGGCGCAGGCGCTCGGCATGCCGCGCGGGCTCACCATGCGCCGCATCGTGCTGCCGCAGGCGATGCGGGTCATCGTGCCGCCGACCGGCAACGAGACGATCGCGATGCTCAAGGACACGTCCGTGGTGGCGTACGTCCCGGTCATCAACGAGCTGTTCTTCCAGCTCCAGGCCGTCGGCGCGCGGACGTTCCAGGTGTTCCCGATGCTCGTCGCCGCGTGCCTCTGGTACGTCGCGATGTCGAGCGTGCTGATGGTCGGCCAGTACTTCCTCGAACGCCGCTTCTCCCGCGGCGTCGCGTCCACCGCGCGGACGAGGGCCCGGCTGATCGGGGGCTCGCATTGACGACGCCCATGGTGCTCGCCGAGGGCGTGCGGAAGAGGTTCGGGCACCTGGAGGTGCTCAAGGGCATCGACATGCGCGTCGACCCGCGCGAGGTCGTCGTGCTGCTCGGCCCGTCGGGCTCGGGCAAGAGCACGTTCCTCCGCTGCATCAACCACCTGGAGAACATCGACGGCGGGCGGCTCTCCGTCGACGGCGAGCTCGTCGGGTACCGCCAGCACGGCGGCAAGCTCTACGAGCTGCGCGAGAAGGAGGTCGCGCGCAAGCGGGCCGAGATCGGCATGGTGTTCCAGCGGTTCAACCTGTTCCCGAACATGACCGCGCTGTCGAACGTCGCGTGCGCCCCGACGCACGTGAAGGGCCTCAAGCGCGAGGCGGCCGACCGGCAGGCCCGCGAGCTGCTGGACCGCGTCGGGCTCTCGGACAAGGCGGACGCGTACCCGTCGGCGCTGTCCGGCGGGCAGCAGCAGCGCGTCGCGATCGCCCGCGCGCTGGCGATGGAGCCGAAGCTCATGCTCTTCGACGAGCCGACGTCGGCCCTCGACCCGGAGCTCGTCGGCGAGGTGCTCGACGTCATGAAGCAGCTCGCCCGGGACGGCATGACGATGGTCGTCGTCACGCACGAGATGGGCTTCGCGCGCGAGGTCGGCGACCGCGTGGTGTTCATGGACGACGGCGTCGTCGTCGAGGAGGGGTCGCCGGACGCGGTGTTCGCCGCCCCGCGGCACGAGCGGACGAAGGCGTTCCTCTCGAAGATCCTCTAGGGCTGGGCGTCGCCGAGCAGGTCGAGGATCCGCTCGGGCGGCCGGCCGATCACCGCGCGGCCGTCGTCGGTGATGACGATCGGGCGCTGGATCAGGACCGGGTTGCCGGCCAGCGTCCGCAGCCACTCGTCGCGGTCGCGCGGCGCGTCCTTCAGGCCGAGCTCCTTCGCGCGCGGCTCGTCGAGCCTGGTGATGTCCCAGGGCTCCAGGCCGAGCGCGGCGAGCGCGCGTTCGAGGTCGGCCACGGTGGGCGGGTCGTCCAGGTAGCGGCGTTCCGTGTAGGTCACGCCGTGCTCGTCCAGGAGCCCCTCGCTCATGCGGCACTTGCTGCAGGACGGGTTGAACCAGATCTCCACGCGCCGATTCTCCCCCATCGCCGTGGCAGACTCGCTCGCCATGGAGGCAGCCGAGACCAAGGTGCCGGGCGCGTGGGTGTTCACGCCGCGGAAGCTCGCCGACGACCGCGGCGTGTTCGTCGAGTGGCTCAAGGCGGACGTGCTGCGCGACACCGTCGGCCACGCGATCGACGTGCGGCAGGCGAACAACTCCGTCTCCCGCCGCGACGTGCTGCGCGGCATCCACTTCGCGCTGGTGCCGCCGGGCCAGGCGAAGTACGTGTACTGCCCGCGCGGCGCGCTGATGGACTTCGTCGTGGACATCCGCGTCGGGTCGCCGACGTTCGGCGCCTGGGACGCCGTGCTGCTGGACGACGTGGACCGGCGGGCGATGTACCTCGCCGAGGGGATCGGGCACGCGTTCGTCGCGCTGACCGACGACGCGTCGCTGACGTACCTCGTGTCGTGGCCGTACGACCCGGCGCGGGAGTTCACCGTCTCGCCGACCGACCCGGCGCTCGGCATCGACTGGGGCGTCGCGGCGCCGGTGCTGTCCGACCGCGACCGCGCGGCGCCGACGCTCGCCGAGGCGGAGGCCTTGGGGCGGCTCCCGACGTGGGACTCCTGCGTCGCGCGCTACGCCGAGCTCGGCACCCGGGTCGGCTAGCGGACCCGGCCGGCCGCGCGGAGCGGCCGGTAGCGCCAGCGCACCTCGCCGACTATGGCGTCCGCGGGCACGGGGCCGAACGTGCGGCTGTCGTCGGAGGCGGCGGCGTTGTCCCCCTCGACCCACCAGCCCCCGTCCGCGACGCGGACCGCGCGCTTGACGACGTAGCGGTCCGGCCGCTTCACCACCACGGCGCTCCCGGGGGCCGGCGTGCGGGTCCGGCGGACCACGACCCACTCGCCGGGAGCGAGCGTGGGGATCATGCTCACGCCGTTCACCGCGAGGCGGAACCACGGAAGTCGCACGTCGCCGGTCCTCTTGTAGGGTCGGAACGAGACTTCACCGCGTACCCGACGAAAGGACAAGCACCGATGTCGCTGCTGGCCCGCCTGCTGGCCCCGCGCGTCACCGCCGACGCGCACTGCGACCTGCCCTGCGGGGTCTACGACCCGGCGCAGGCGCGGGTCGAGGCGCTGTCGGTGAAGGCGTGCATGGAGAAGTACGCCGCGTCCGACGACGAGCAGTTCCGCACGCGCGCCATCCAGATCAAGGAGGAGCGCGCGGACCTCGTCAAGCACCACCTGTGGGTGCTATGGACCGACTACTTCAAGCCCGAGCACCTCGAGGCGCACCCCGAGCTGCACCAGCTCTTCTGGGACGCGACCAAGGCCGCGGGCGCCGCGAAGAAGTCGCTCGACCCGGCCGACGGCCAGAAGGTCATCGACCTGGTCGACCGGATCGCCGAGGTGTTCGCCGAGACCAAGAAGTAGCGATCCGTTCGCGCCCGGCGCCCCGGCGCCGCGCGCACGGCTCGCTCGACCGGAGGCCGGTGGGAGTGCGGCGCCCTGTTCGGGTGCGCTACCGCCGGCCTCCGCCTTTCCCGCCCCACCCACCCCCTCCTCGTGTGAGCGTTTCCTGCAGCGAACGCTCACCGGGTCGACTTCGCTGCAGGAAACGCTCACCGCAGGGAGGTGCCGAGCCGTGATTCGGCCCGCCGTCGCCGAGGACGTTCCGGCGATCCTGTCGCTGATCCGCGAGCTGGCGACGTACGAGCGCTCCCCCGACTCCGTCGTCGCGACCGAGGACGGGCTGCGCGCGGCGCTGTTCGGCGAGTCGCCGGCCGTCTTCTGCCACGTCGCCGAGGACGGCGGCGAGGTCGTCGGCTTCGCGCTGTGGTTCCTCAACTTCTCGACCTGGCTCGGGCGGCACGGCCTGTACTTGGAGGACCTCTTCGTCCGCCCGGCGTGCCGCGGCCGCGGCCTCGGCAAGGCGCTGCTGGAGACGCTGGTCGGCATCGCGCGCGAGCGCGGCTACGGCCGCGTCGAGTGGGTCGTACTCGACTGGAACGAGCCCGCACAGGCCTTCTACCGCTCGCTCGGCGCCGAGCCGCTGGACGACTGGACCGTCTGGCGGATCGCGCTGCCGTGATGCTAGGCCGGAGTTCCGGGTGCGGGATCTGGTTCCGGCCAGGGCACGACGAGCGCGACACGATCCTCGAAGCAGACAGCGATGGCGCCGTGGCGCGACATCAGCCGAGCGCTGATTCTCTTCTCGCAGTCGGGGCAGATCACGTGCGGCCGTGCGCCGGTACGAACCCCGGGATCGAAGTGAACGACGCGAAACGAGCCGTCCTCCACCACAGTCTTGGCGTGTGGATTGACCTTCCACGCGTGGAAGCATCCAGGGCACATAAGGGTGCGCTCGCCGCGCCCGTCCAGCGAGGTCCGCATCACGTGGTGGCAGGAGGCGCACTCGAACGACCAGCGCTCCGACGCCGGCTCGCCTGACGCCGTGCGGTTCAGTCGCGCGAACGGACTGCCGTTCGCCGCGCGGTGTGCGTTGAACTGGATCCGGCACGACTCGCACACAGCGGCTGCCGTGTCACCCGGCAGGCTACCCAGCCGGACGTGGTTCTCGGTGCCGCAGGCCGGACAGTCGATGAGCTCGGACGGGAAGCTCCGGCCCTCACCGGACGTCGTGGACAGGGTGGCTCGCACCGCAGCGATCTTCTCCTGCACCGCCTTGGTGTCGGCGATGCTCCCCGGCTGCGAGAGCTGCCGGGCAAGATCGTCCAGGGTGGACGCCGTCTGAAGCAGGTACGCGGAGTCGAACTGCGTACGCCGAATGACCGCGATCTCGTTCACCTGCCCGTAGATCATGCGGTTCGCCTGCGAGACGAGCGCGAACGCCGTGGTCTCGCTGATCTGCTCTGTCTCGACCTGTTCGACAGCCTGGCTGATCTGGCCGGCCGCCTGACCGAGGACCCGACTCAGGTTGTCCAGGCGGTCGTCAATCTCGGTCCGTGCCGCCTTAATTGCGCTCTCGGAGTCGCGGGCCGCGAGTATCCGGGATGCCTCCCAACTGATGAGGACGCCGCCCAACGCGACCGCCACCGTGCCACCGGCCACGAGCGTCCGGTCAGTCCCGCCTCCTGGGTCGGTATGGCCTTGCGCCAGCACGCCTACCACCACGAGGGCGGCACCGGCCGCGAACTCAACTGAGCTTCGAAGCATGTCTCGCAGAACCCGCATGTGACCCCCGTGTTGACGTTGCTGGCGCGGCGCCGTAACGTGGCAGTGCCCGCAATTGAGCGGGATTCTTTGCCACGGCCCGCGCCATTGCGCGGGCCGTTGCCATGCCCGGCGACTCTACCCGGCCTCAATGGCAGTCGCGCAGTTGTCCACAGCGGAGCGCCTAGGCGCGGGCGGCGCGGCGGCGGAGGGCCACCGCCGCCGCCGAGCCGAACGCCGCCAGCAACGCCAGCGCGGCCGGCGCGCCCGTGGCCGGGTGCTGGCCCTGCGGCGGCCGGGTGCCCACCGTGACCGTCCGGCGCGACGTCGTCGAGGCGCCGTCCTTGTCGGTGACCGTCAGTGTCACGGTGTACGACCCCGGCGCGCGGTACGTGTGCGACGTGGTGCGGCCGGTGCCCGACGAGCCGTCGCCGAACGACCACGCGTACGTCAGGTCCGCCGGCGCCTGCCGGTCGTCGTACGACTCCGACGCGTCGAACGCCACCTGCTCGCCGACGTACGCGGTCGACGGCTTGAGCGAGAAGACGGCGGTCGGCGCGGTGTTCGGGCCGGCGGTGGCGCCGGACATGCCGTAGTTGAACGCCGCGCAGCGCGGCGTGGTCGTGAACGTCACCGCACCCACGAGGTTGCCGCCCACCATCGTCGCCGAGTCGGGGCCGACGTCGTCGCCCTCCATCGCGTTGACCTTGAAGCGCAGGCAGTTGAAGCGGAACTCCCAGTTCTCGCTCTCGCTGGTCGGGTCCTCGTAGTTGTCGACCCATCCCGCGTCGTTGAACTCGGAGTCCAGGCCGAACGCCGCGTCGTTGAGCTGCGGCGTGAGGTCGCCGGGCGACGGGTTGGCGTCGAGCGGCGACTGCGCCGGCGGGTCGTCGGTGCCGGCGTTGCCGTAGCCGTGCGCCTCGTTCGTGTAGACGAGCAGCATGCCCGGCGCGAAGCCGATCGCGGCACGCTCGTTCTCGCCCTTGCCGTCGTAGTCGAAGCCCGAGCGGTCGCGCATCTCCATGTAGTAGCCGTGGTCCGCGGTCGCGGCGACGTCGGAGGAGATGTACTGCCAGCCCTTGGTGCAGCGCGTGGCGACCCGCAGGTCCTCCTTGCAGCCGCCGTTGTACAGGTACGGCCGGTCCGCCTCCAGCGACTCGAAGTCGCTCTGGTAGATGACCTTGTCGCCCGCGGTGATCTTGACGTTGTCGATGAACCAGCCGGGGTGCGCGACGCCGGGGTCGGTGGCGTACGCGAAGCGCACGACCGCGCCGGGGGTGCCGGCCAGCGCCGAGATGTCGTACGAGTCCGGGAGGAACGGCCCGTCCGGGTACTGCGACGAGCCCGGCGCCGCGGCGACGCGGTCCGCCGGAGCGGTGCCCGCCTGGTACGAGCCGCTGGTGCCGGTGATGCCGTTGCCGTAGCGGGTCTGGCAGTTGTTCGCGTTGGGGTTGTACGCGGCCGGCGTCGTGTAGTTCTTCTCCGACGCGACGGACGTGTACGTCTGGCCGGTGTCCGGCGACATCAGCACGAAGCCGTAGTCGTAGTCCCACTCCATGTCCCAGTACGACGCGAACTCCAGCTTCACGGTCGTGCCGGCCGGGACCTGTTCGAGCTGCGGCAGCGAGATGTCGAGGTTGTGCCCGCCCTCCGGCGGACAGCCGAAGTTGTTGCCGGAGCCCGACCACCACACGTGCGACGGTGACGCGCCCTGGGACACCTTCTCCGGCGAGATGAGCTGCCGGCCCGGCAGCTTGGCGGTGTACGCCTCGCCGTTCGCGACGCCGGGGTTCGACAGGGTGTACGGCTTGCCGTCCGCGGTCACCCAGTCGATCCGGTGGGTGTTGATCTTGGAGTCCTTCCAGCCGGCGACCTGGTGGGTCCCCTTCGGCAGGACGCGCGGCACGATCCAGCCCATGTCCTGCTTGCTGAACACGTCCATGTTCTGCGACTTGTCGGTCGCCATCAGGTTCCAGTCGCCGTACGTCTCGCGGTCACCGGTCGAGTAGAAGTCCGGCAGGCCGAGCGAGTGGCCGTACTCGTGCGAGATGACGCTCGCCTTGTCGATCGCCGACTCGGGGTTGACGTTGTACGGCCCCACGCGGACGTGGACCATCAGCTCCTCGCCCTTGTCGACGGTGGTCATCTGCGCGCGGGTCTCGTCGGTGTACCAGAGCGGCCGGCCCTCGAGGTCCTTGAGCTGGTCCTTCGTGATGTAGCCGCCGAGCCCGGTCTCCGGGTCGGTGTAGGTGAACTCCAGCGACGACGAGTGCGGCCAGATGTTGTCGTAGCCCTCCTCGACCGAGGCGCCGTGGCCGCCGAGGCCGACGAACACCATCATGAAGAAGTCGACGACGCCGTCCTTGTCGGTGTCGAAGTCGGAGTAGTCGATCTCGGGGTCGCTGATCGCGGCGGCGTCGTAGACGGCCTTCGCGGTCGGGCCGCACGCGCTGTCGATGTCGAACAGGATCGCCTGGCCGGTCAGCGAGCCGGCGATCGCGGACTGCGGGCCGTAGCGGTCGAGGCCGTAGTACTGCGTGGTGCCGGGGAGCTGGTACCAGCCGTCGTGGATGCGCTCCTCGTACGCCGCCGTGCCCTGCGCCGGCTCCAGCGTCACCAGGCCGTCGGGGGTGCACGCGCCCTGCGGCTTCGGGTCGGCGAAGTCGATCTTCTCGGCCGGGAACGGCGCCGTCGCGATGCCGGCGGACGGCACGGTCGCGTGCGGGTAGAGCTGGCCGTAGGAGTTCTCCTGGAACAGGTTGAACGTCGACCCCTTCACGGCCGGGTCGTTGATCTTGCGGGCGAGCGCGTCGCCGCTGTGCTCACCCTTGTGCTTGCGCTCGACGTAGTCGACGGGCACGACGGGGAACGGCCGGTCGCCGTAGCGGGCGGAGTTGTAGAGGTCGTCCGGCGGGATGACCTTGGGGCCGTGGCTGGTGGAGGCCTGCGTCCCGCCGCCGTACGTCTGCGACGCGGTGGTCGACAGGTTCTTCCAGACGACCTCGGGGTCCTCGCCGAGGGAGTCGGCACGCGCCTGCACGACGAGCGTGGCGACGGTCGGCAAGGTCGTGTCGGCCGGCTTGGCGGCGACGTTCCCGACGGTCCAGGTGATGGTGCCGTTCGACATCGACGCGCTGCCGACGGTCGGGCTGACCTGCGTGAACCGCATGCCGTCCACCTCGGACAGCGTCACGGTGCCGCCGTCGATCGCGGCGGAGGTGTAGTTGCGGAGCAGCACGCGGAACGGGTACGCGTCGCCGGGCTTCACCCAGCCCTTGGACGACGTGAAGTCGTTGACCAGCTCAAGCCCGGTCGGCACGGCGGCCACGGCGAACGGCGCCACACCGGCCAGCGGCTCGGTCGTGCCGCCGGCCCGGACGTCGGTGACGCGGACGGCGAGCGTCGTCGTCCAGTTGGCGTCGCGCGACGGCCGCACGTCCCTGGTCACCGAGCCGGGCACCGCGACCTGGAACGACCCGTCGGGCGCGGTGCGCCCGGGCAGCGCCGCGAGCCGGGTGCCGTCGGGGTCGGAGACGGTGAGCGTGAACGTCCCCGCCGCCGGCCGGCCCGCGCGGGTGCGCAGCGCGCCGGTCACGGTCGCCGGCTCGCCGGGGTGCACGGCCGAACGGCCGGGAACCGGCGCCACCCGGGCCAGCGCGCGGATCGCCGGGTCGCGGCGCGGGAGGCGCGGCGCGGCCGCGTCGGCTCCCGGCAGCACCTGGGCGAGCCCGAACACGATCGGGACGGCGGCCAGCAGGACGGCACGACGGCGCGCGCGGCGCATGACGACTCCTCGAGACGTACGTGAGCAGGACCCCCTGGAACGTTTACCCTCCCCCGGTGCCCCTACGCGACCCGTTCCGTGTCGCTCTGGTCGCCGCCGGTGGCGCCGCCGGGACGGTGCTGCGGTGGCGGATCGGCCTGGACGTGCGGCCTGGGGCGTTCCCCACGGCGATCCTAGTGGTCAACGTCGTGGGCTCCGGACTGCTGGGGTACCTGGCCGGCCGGGTGCCGGTGCGCGGCCCGCGCAGCGAGGCGGTGCGGCTCGCGCTGGGCACCGGCGTGCTCGGCGGGTTCACGACGTTCTCGACGTACGCGGTCGAGGTGGCGCGCACGCTCGACGACCGGCCGGCCCGGGCCGTCGCGTACGCGCTGGTGACCGTCGTCGCGTCGGTGGCCGCGGCCGTCGCGGGCGTCACCGTCGGGTCGATCAACGAGGCGACCCGATGACGGCGGCGCTGGTGGCGCTGGGCGGCGCGCTCGGCGCGGCGGCGCGCTACCTGGCCGAGCGGGCCGGCGCGCGGCGGTGGGGCGAGCCGTGGGGGACGTTCGCGGTCAACGTCTCCGGGTCGTTCCTGCTCGGCCTGCTCGTCGGGCTCGACGTGGGCGAGCGGGTCACCACGGTGCTCGGTGTCGGGGTGCTCGGGTCGTACACGACGTTCAGCGCGTACGCCGTGCAGGTCGCGCGCGGCGCGCGGCTATACGCCTGCCTCAGCGTCCTCGGTGGCGTCCTCGCCGCCGGGCTCGGCCTCGGCCTCGGGTTCCGGCTCGGGGGGTAGCTCGTCCTCCACGCCGCGGGTGCGACGGTTGATGTACGGCATCGTCACGGCGAGCGCGGCGAGGTAGAGCGGCCAGCCCATCGCGATCTTCGTGACGGCCAGCCAGCCGGTCGCGTCCACGCGCCGCAGCGACTCCTGCACGACGACGCGCAGCGCCGACATGAGGCCCCAGCCGATCGTCGCCTCGGTCATCGCCCGGCGGACCCGCGGGTGGTCGTGCCAGGCCTTCGGCTTCTCCAGCAGCACCTTCATGATCACGCCGACGAGCGGCTTGCGGAGCAGCGCGGAGAGGAAGAACGCGAGCGCGTAGACGCCGTTGATGACGATGCCGGGGAGGAAGAAGTTCTTCGCCTCGCCGGTCCGCTTCGCGATGAGGACCGCGACCAGCACGCCGATGGTGCCGGAGAACGCGTGCCGCAGCGTCTCGCGCCGGACCAGCCGCACGACGACGACGAGCGCGAGCGCGACGAGGGCGGCGCGGATGCCGGCGTCGAGCTTGCCGATCGCGTTGCCGACCACGAACGCGATCGGCGGCAGCGCCTGGTCCACCCAGTCGCGCGGACCGCCGAACATGTCCTTCGGGTCCATCGTCGCGCGGCGCGCGGCGACGGCCTCCTCCAGCGCGGAGTCGAGGTCGGGCGCCTCGCGGATCTTGTCGAGGCGGCTCACTCGGCGTCCTCTCGGGCGTGCGCGGGGGCGGGGGCGGCGGGCGTGGCGGCGACGGCGGCGCGGCGGCGCGCGGCGGCGAGGCCCGCCGCGGCGACCGCGAGCGCGCCGGCGATCGACGGGGCGCGGTCGGCGAGGCCGGTGTCGGGGATGCGCGGCCCGGTGCGCGGGCGCGAGCCGGTGTCGCGGTGCTGCGGCTTGCCGCCGCCGAGGCCGAGGTCGAACGGCGCCGCGACGACGAGCTCGACGTTGCGCGCCTGCACCTCGCCACGGCGGTTGGACTCGCGGTTCTGCCAGTCGTTCGCGCCGAGCTCGCGGCCCAGGGCGGCGAGCCCCTCGACGGTCGTCGGCGCGGCGTACGACGCGGCGGCCGAGACGCCGAGCGGCGCGTCGGCGTCCACGACCGTCGCGAACACCGAGAGCGTCCCGTCGAGGTTGTCGACGATCTCCAGGATGCGCGACTGGTGCGGGAAGTCGATGTGCGCCGCGGTGTTGACCTCCCAGAACCCGCCGTTCGGGCCGGGGTGGGCGATGACGTCGTTGCGGTGCGTGTGGCCGTTCACCCAGAGGACGACGTTGCGGTACTTCAGCAACGTCGCCACGACCGCGTCGCCGAGCACCCGCGGCCCGGTGTCCTCGGCCGAGACGATCGGGTTGGACATGGACGAGGCCGGGTGGTGGCTGAACACGATCGCGAGGCGCTGGGTGGCGGCGTTCGCCTCCAGCTCGGCGACGAGCCAGGCGTGCTGCTCCTGCGAGATCGAGCCCTCGGAGTAGCCGCCGTAGTTGACCGTGTCGAGCACGATGCAGCGCAGGTACGTGCCGTGGTCGAACGCGTACCAGCCCTGGGCGGCGGCGACGTTGGCCTGCCCGAAGCCGTGGCCGACCGGCGTGCCGGTCGTCTCGAACATCTGCGCCATGAACTCGCTCTTGGTGAGCGGCCGGCGCTTCGGGTCGGCGGTGACCTGGCGGGACGGCGCGGTGGCGAGCGCGGTGAGCACCGCCGGGTCCTGCTCGGCGAGGCCGCGCTGCACGTCGTTCGGCGAGAGGCCGGCGGGCAGCCCGACGACCTTGACCGAGCCGGTCGCGACGGTGGCGAAGCCGGTCGGCACGTCGGTGCCGTTCACGAACGCCGGCGCGTTGCCCTGGAGCAGCGGGTCGTGGTTGCCGAACACGGCGTACCACGGCGTGCCGATGCCGCCCGCGACGAACGGCTTGCGCGCGGCGTCGAGGAAGCCCGGGACGGTCGGGAAGCCGTAGACGGCGCGGGCGTTGTCGTCGGCCTTGCCGGACGGCGTGCCGTCGGGGTGCCAGTAGTGGACGTCGTACGTGCCGGCGTCGGCGTCCTGTACGCCCTCCCACTTCGTCAGGTCGCCGGAGTCGGGCACCACGGTGCCGCCGTCGAGCAGCGTGACGAACCAGCGCGTCTCGTTGAGCTGCACGTTGTCGACGTTGTCGCCGGTGGAGACCGCGAACTCGAACGCCTTCCCGGTCACCGGGCCGCGGGCGACCTGGCGCACGGCCGCGACGATGCGGTCGGAGACCTGCAGGTTGACCGCCTCCTGCGGGCGCCACGCGGCCTCGAACGGCACCTGCTGCCCCGGCTCGTCGGAGTAGCGGTCGAGGAACTCCACCCGGGCCGGCGACTGCGCGTCGACCGCGTGGACGTCGGTGAACTGCACGAACACGCTGACCGGCTTGCGCCGCGCCGTACGCCCCGCCTGCGGCGCCGCGCCGAGGTCGTCGCGCACGACGTGCGGCTCGGCCGGCCCGGTGACGAGCAGCCGGTAGCCGCCCGCGCGCAGGTCCGTGGCCGCGCGGACGATCGTGCGTTCGAGCGTGGTGCCCTCGACGCGCACGGGCCGCCCGGCCGCGGCGGCGCGGCTCGGGAAGAAGGCGGGCGGCAGCGCGGCGGCGCCGGCACCGGCCGCGGCGGCGCGCAGCACGTCACGGCGGCTGGGTCGCAAGCCGGCTCCGTTCTGCTACGGGATGACGTCCCAGGGTCGCATCCGGGCCGTCCCGGGCGCCAGAACAGGTTTGAGGGGACGCCGGGCGGAGCAGGCTATCGTCCGAGTAAGGGGGAGGGTTCCCTGGGGCAACGGCGCGGCGGCATGCCGCGCGGGCGGAGGACTGCATGACCGTGGACCCGGGCGTCGACGCGGGCGTGGGCACGCCCGTCCGCGACGTCGTGACGCTGCGGCTGCCCGCGCAGGGCGCGTACCTCGCGGTGCTGCGCACGGCGGCGGCCGGGCTCGCGTCGCGGCTGAACTTCACGCTGGACGACATCGAGGACCTGCGGATCGCGGTCGACGAGGCGTGCGCCATGCTGCTCCCCCGCGGGGCCGAGGGCGCGCTGCTGGAGTGCGCGTTCGAGCTGAAGCCGGGCGAGCTGGACATCTCCGTCAGCCTCCCGACGACCGACCCCGCGCTGCCCAACCGGGACACGTTCGCCTGGACCGTGCTCACCGCGCTCGCCGGGGAGGTGGACGCCACCGAGTCGGGCGGCACGGTGACGATCACCATGAAGAAGAAGTCGTCGATGGACTTCGGCGCATGACCGAGGTGGAGGGCGTCGTCGCGGACGCCACCGACGTCGAGGTCCCCGAGCTGACCGCGGAGGTCGCGGCCGCCGCCGAGCGCACGTCGGCCGAGCGGCAGCGCGCGCGCGACCTGTTCGCCGAGCTCCACGCGACGGCGTCGCCGGCGGTGCGCGACGAGCTCGTCCGGATGCACCTGCCGCTGGTCGAGTACCTGGCGCGGCGGTTCCGCAACCGCGGCGAGCCGCTGGAGGACCTGGTCCAGGTCGCCACGATCGGCCTCATCAAGTCGGTCGACCGCTTCGACCTCGAACGCGGCGTGGAGTTCTCGACCTACGCCACCCCGACGATCGTCGGCGAGATCAAGCGGCACTTCCGCGACAAGGGCTGGGCGATCCGCGTCCCGCGCCGCCTCCAGGAGCTGAAGCTCACGCTCACCAAGGCGACGTCCGACCTGTCGCAGACGCTCGGCCGCTCGCCGACGGTGTCCGAGCTCGCGACGCACCTGGGCCTGCAGGAGGAGGAGATCCTCGAGGGCCTGGAGTCGGCGAACGCGTACTCGGCCGTCTCGCTCGACGCGACCGACTCGGGCGACGACGACTCCCCCGCGGTGTCCGACTCGCTCGGCATGATCGACGAGGCGCTGGAGGGCGTGGAGTACCGCGAGTCGTTGAAGCCGCTGCTCGACAAGCTCCCGGCCCGCGAGAAGAAGATCCTCGTGCTGCGGTTCTTCGGGAACATGACGCAGTCGCAGATCGCCGGGGAGCTCGGCATCTCGCAGATGCACGTGTCGCGGCTGCTCGCGCGCACGCTCGCGCAGCTCCGCGAGGGCCTGCTCTCCGACGACTGACGGTCCGCTATCCGACCCGCCGCCGCTTCCGCGGCCGGTCGTTCGACCACTCGACCACGATCGGCACGTGGTCCGACGCGGCGAACGTCCCGCCGCTCCCGGCGGTCCGGACCGTCAGCCGCCTGGTGTCCTCGAACCGCGCGAACACGTAGTCGTAACGGCGGCCCCGCTCGTGCGTCCCGGTGAGCGCGTAGCGCAGGCGGTTCTGCAGGATCGTGGCGTCCGTGCCGCTCACCACCTCCTTGATCGCGCCCGGCTCCGCGTTGAGGTCGCCGACGAGGACGTAGTCGCCGTCGGTGGACTCCAGCCAGGTCGTGAGGAAGATGACCGCCCGCACGGCCGCCTTCGACGCGGGGGCGTGGAGCAGCACGATCCTCGTGCCGTCCCAGTCTGCGTAGCCCTCGAAGTCCTCCGTGCCGTCGCGCATCACGAGCGCCGGCCCGCGGTCGAGGACGTTGCGGAACGTGCCGACGGTGTAGCCGCAGTCCCAGTAGGCCGGCGTCGGCGCGACGGTGTCCAGGCGCTTGAACCAGACGTCGCCGCCGTTCTGCCGCACCGCGCCGTAGCAGAGCTGGGCGGAGTTCCGCTTGCGGAACGTCGGGTTGAACGCCGCGAGGTGCTGGTTCGCCGACGTGAGCTCGGTGTAGAGGACCAGGTCCGGGCTCTCGGCCTTGTTGACCGACTCGATGGACGCGACGCGGCCCGGGCTCGTCGTGGCGCCCCAGCGCTGCACGTTCCAGGCAATCAGCTTCATGCGGCTCCCCCGAGTGCTCCGTAGTAGAGGTACGCCTTCGGCCGCGGCGGCTCGCCGGGCCGCAGCACGACCTTGAGGTGGTTGACGCGGCGGACGACGCGGACGCCGGCCACCACCGTGACGCCGGGCCAGCGGGTCACCGCGGCCGCGGGCGCCGGGTCGCGCCCGGCGCCCGCGAGCAGCGCCGCGGCGAGCGTCGCGGTCCGCCGCGGCGACACCACGACCTCGACGCCGACGGCGGGCCCCAGCTCGGCACCGACGTCGAGGTGCACCGCCACCGCCGGGACCGTCGCGGCGAGCGCGACCGCGCCGGCCACGACGTCGGAAGGGAACCCCGCCAGGTACGTCGCGAGCGTCGCGGCGGTGAGCCCGTTCGCGGTGAGCCGCACGTCGCCGTCGCGCCCCGGCAGCGCGCCGACCCAGGTCGGCCACGCGCCGCCCGGCAGCCCGGCGAGGCAGCCGCGCAGCCGCGCCTCCGCGGCCCGCGGCAGCGCCGCCCCGCGCACCTCGGCCGCGGCCCGTACCCACCCGTCCGGGCCCGGCAGCGCGGGCGGCCGGGTCCGGTGCGGCCCGGCGGGGACGCCGTCGTAGCGGCCGGTGGCGGCGGCACCGGCGTCGCGTTCGAGCCAGGTGAGGAACGGCGCTCCGAGCGGGCCGTAGCCGTCGAGGCGGACCGACAGGTCGACCCGGCCCGGGTCGCCGAGGTGGCACTCGAAGCCGCCGCCCGACGACGCCGGCAGCACGCCGGCGGCGTCGCGCACGTGGCCGCGCGCGGCGTCGTCCGCGAGCGCGCCGGGGACCGCCGCGAGCAGCGCGAGGGGGTCGGCGTTCACCAGTTGCTCGGGTTCGCCTTGGAGTCCGAGATGCTCTGGAACAGCCCGCCGAGCGCGTTGCCGACCTCGTTGGCGGCGTAGCCGGCGCCGTCCAGCGCGGCTCTCACCGCGTCGCTCGACGCGCCGTACGCGTTCTTCACGAAGTCGCCGGCCTGCGCGGCGGAGTACCCGAACGCGTCCCGCAGGACGCCCGCGACCTCCTCCATCGAGCGCCCCGCCTCCCGGAACGCGTCCCCGACCTGGCTCGCCGACAGGCTGAAGGCGTCGCCGACGGCGGTCGCCACGGCACTCGCCTCGTAGCCCGCCGCGGTGAGCGCCGCGACGGCCTGGGCCGCCCCCAGCGAGAACGTGCTCTTGATCGCGCCCGCGGCCTCGTCGGCGGCGTAGCCGGCGCCACGGAGGGCGGCGGCCGTCTCGTCGGCGGCGTAGCCGTACGCCTGTTGCACGCCGGCCGCGACCTCGGCGGCGCCGCACCCGACGTCGCGCGCGATCGCCGCGGCCTCGGTGGCGCCGCGACCGAACTCCCGCCCGAGGGTGGCGACGATCTGCTCGCCCCCCTCGATGCCCGCGACGAGCCCGTCCCTGACGGCGCGCGCCCAGCGTTCGGCCACGGCGAGGAAGTCGCGGGCCAGCGCCTCGGCGTGCGCGCGGACCAGGTCGCCGGCTCGCGCGAGCATGTCGGCGGTCAACGCCACGTCGAGCGGGTGCATCCCCCACCGCTGGCCGAGCAGCTCGACGGCGACGGAGAGACTGCCGTAGATCCCGCCGCCGTCGGCGGTGGCGTCGACCTGGATGGTCGCGTCGGTGCCCACGTCGACCCGGCCGAGCGGCCCGAGGTCGAGGGTGCCGATGCCGACGGTGCCGCCGGCCCCGATGCCCACCATGCCGTCGCGGGTGGCGGTCGCGTGCACGTTCACCGTGACGAACGGCGCCGGCGACGTGGTGAACCGCGTCACCAGCCCGTCCGCGGTGACGTCGACGTAGCAGGACGCGATCGTCGCGCCGAGCACGCTGACGGCGCCGGAGAGGTGGACGTGCGGCTGCCGCGTGGCCGGGTCCGGCCGCGACTCGTCGGCGAACGTCGCGAGCGAGAGCAGCGGCCCGCCGGTGCGCTCCTCGTTCGTCACGCGGAGGACGCCGAACAGGTCGACGGGGGTGACCGACACGTCGGCGGTGACGCCGCGGCTCGGGAGCACGTCGAGCCTCACCCGCGCGACGATCGACCAGACGTCGATCTCGGCGTCGACGGTGAACCTCGGGCGGAACGGCCCGAGGCCGGCGAGCCGCACCTCGCGCGGGACGAGGTAGACCTGCGGGTCGAGCCGCACGTCGACCCCGCCCGCGCCGCGCACGAGGGTGTACCGGGTGACGCCGTCGTCCCCGATCGTGGCGAGGTGCCAGCCGTCGCCGAACGGCCGCAGCAGCACCCGGTTGCGCGCCTCCGGCAGCGCCGGGGCGCCGACCGAGACGAACGCGGCGGACACGCCCGGGAGGTCGGCGCCGTCGAGCGCCTTCGCCGCGTCCGCGGGGAGCGTGAACGCGTGCAGCGACCGCAGGCCGATGCCGTCGAGCAGGCTCGCCAGGTCCGCGGGGACCTGCGCGCCGGCGAGCGCGCGGACCACGCCGCCCAGGGTCGCGCCGGTGATCGACCCGGCGAGCATGCTCTCGGACGGGTCGGTGGAGTTGACGAAGACCGCGAGCGACGCGTCGAACTCCGAGGTGCCGAGCGTCGCCGCGACGCCGAGGCTCGGCAGGCCCGCCCAGTCGACGCCGACGACCAGCGCCAGGTCCGACAGCGTGAGCGGGCCGTACGTGACCGTGCCTTCGAGGCTGCCCTGCACGAGCACGCCCTCCGCGAGCACGACCGCCTGCACCGTTCCGGTGACGGGCTGCCCGTCGACCGCCAGCTCCGCCCGCGCCGAGAGGTACGCGCCGGGCTGGTCGCCGGTGAGCAGCAGGCCCGCCTCGCCGGCGATGCGGACGCCCGACACGGTGCCGTCCACCGCGACCGCCAGCCGGGAGCCGTTGCCGGGGTCGGGCAGCGCCACGGCGAGCGTGACGCCGACGGTGCCGTCGAACGGCACGCCGAGGAAGCGCAGCAGCGCGCCGAGCCCGCGGTCGCCGTCGGACCGCAGCAGCCCGTAGACGTTGAGCCCGGGCACGAGCCCGCTCGCGTGCGCCGGCAGCCGCGGCCCGCGCGCGGGCAGGGCCGGCGCCTGGAACGCCGCGAGGTCCGGGAACTGGAACGCCGGCCGCTCCATCGTCGACAGCACGACCATGAGGCGTTCGATCGACCCTTCGAGGGGGGCCAGCGCGGGCAGGTCGAGCAGGTCCGACACCCGGCCCGCGCCGAGGTCGATGCCGACCGCGACGCCGGTGCCGCTCTCCGCGCGCTGCGCCGCGAACGCCACGAGGCCGACGCCGTCCACCTGCGACGCGACGGTGAACGTCAGCGACTCCGGGTCGCCGGCGACGAGCAGGTACGACGAGCCGAGCGTGACGTCGAACGCCGGCAGCGGCAGCCCGGACGGGCAGAACTCCGCCACGAGCGACGACAGCCGCAGCTCCGGCACGTCGGCGCGGATCGAGAACTCGCCCGGCGAGTCGTACGCCGCGTCGAGCGTCACCCCCGCGACCTCGACCTGGCCCGACAGCGAGGCGGTCGACGTCCCCGACGCGTCCGTCGTCAGCCCGGCGGCGACGTTGCGGACCACGAGCTTCGTGACGCCGAGGTCGAGCGTCCACGGCACGTCCTCGGCGACCGTCGCGGCGACGGCGTACGACCCGTCGCTCGCGTACTGCGCCGAGAGGGAGTCGACGGACAGGTCCGGAGGCGGCGGCAGCGCGGGCGCCACCTGGCGGAACAGCGCGTTCAACGGCAGCGCGGCGCCGCGGCCGAGCCGGATGCGGACGAACACCCCGCCGTCGAACGTCGCGTACGCCTCCAGCGGCGCACCGGCCAGCGTCAGCGTCGCGCCGACACCCGTGACCACCTCCGCGCCGCCGCCGAACGGCGACACCACCGTGAGGTCCACGTGCACCTCGTCCGCGGTGAGGCCGGAGAACATCTCCCAGCCGATGCCGGTCGCGGCCACCGTGGCGTACGCGAGCTCCACGGACACGGTGTCGCCGAACCGCACCGCGACGCCGGCGCGTTCGAGGCGTACCGAGCCGAGCCGGGCACGCACCGGCTCGGGCAGCAGCGCCGCCAGGTCGGGCGCGGGGCCGTCGCCGGAGTGCACCAGGTCGGCGAGCGCGGCGAGGTTCGCCAGGTTCACCAGGTCGCCGAACGCGCCGTCCACGTCGAGCCGTCGGGAGCCCGGCCGCCAGGTCGCGGTGACCGGCAGGTCGGCGGCCGCGCTCGGGATCGCGAGGTGCCCGGTGAACGCCACGACGGGGACGTAGCCGGGGTTCTCGTCGGCCCAGTCCTCGGTCGGCGGCACGTAGACGCGCAGCGCCGTCCGGTCGAACGTCAGCCCGCCCAGCGCCATCGCCAGCGGCACGTCGGCGGTGAGCGTGATGCCGGGCACCGGGCCGGCGGCGTCCCACGGCCGGCCCGGCCACAGCGGCTCGAGCGGTACCGGCACGCCGGGCAGCGGCATCGTCACCGCGGCGTGCATCGGCACGCGCGTGACGTCGCCGAGCGTCGAGGCCACGACCGAGGCGGCGAGGACGCCGAGCAGGCTCGTCGCGTCGAGGTCGCCGACGATGGTGAGACCCGGCAGCAGCGGCCGGTGCGTGACCGCGTCGGTGCCGGCGACGTTCGTCAGCACCGCGGCGGCGCCGGCGACCGCCACGTCGTCCAGGTACAGCCCGTCGCCGAGGTCCGGCAGGTCCGGGAACGAGTCGGCGAACGTCCACGGCCGCGCGCCCGAAGCGAGGTCGAAGAGCAACGTCACCGCGACCGCGCCGTCGTCGCGCGACGTGAAGTCGCCGCGCACGGCGACCCCGTCGCGGCCGAGGAAGCGCGCGGCGGTGCCGGTCAGCGTGACGGTCGAGTCGGCGACCGCGACGGCCGCGCCGCGGACGAGGATCGGCTCGTTCGCGGTGTACGCCGCCAGCAGGTCGTCGAGCGCGGGGACGGTCCCCCGCGCGAGGGTCACGGTGTCGTCGGTGACCGCGAGCGCCGTCGAGATGGTCGCGGTGTCCATGATGTCCCCGTTCCCCCGGGGCCACCGTCCCCAGGTGGCGTGCGGCGCACCGTACGCCCGGCGCGGCGCGTCGTCGGCGTTTCCCCGAAACGGGGGTGACGGATCGCCTCCGGTACCCTCGGAGGCGATGCGCGCCGTCCTCGTCTTCAACCCCAAGGCCACCGCCACGACCGCGCGCGTGCGCGACGTGCTCGCGCGGGCGCTGGCCAGCGACCTCAAGCTCGACGTCGCCGAGACGCGGCGGCGCGGGCACGCGACCGAGATCGGGCGCAACGCCGCCGCCGACGGGATCGACGTGGTCGTCTGCCTCGGCGGCGACGGCACCGTCAACGAGGTCGTCAACGGCATCGTCGGCTCGGGCACCGAGCTCGCGGTCGTCCCCGGCGGCTCCACCAACGTCTTCGCCCGCGCGCTCGGGCTCCCGTCGTCGCCGGTCGAGGCGACCGGCGCGATCCTCGACGCGCTGCGCACCGGCCGCCGCCGCCGGGTGAACCTCGGCCTGGCCGACCAGCGGTACTTCACGTTCTGCGCCGGCGTCGGCATCGACGCGGAGGTCGTCCGCGTGGTCGAGCGGCACCGCCGCAACGGCCGCCGCGCGACGCCGGGCCTCTACGTGCGCAGCGCCGTCGCGCACTTCTTCACGGGCACCGAGCGGCGCACGCCGTCGATCACGATCTCGCGGCCGGGCGAGCCCGACGAGGCCGGGCTGTTCAACGTCATCATCGCCAACGGCGCGCCGTGGACGTACTTCGGCGAGCACCCGGTGGACCCGTGCCCGCTGGCGAAGTTCGACGGCGGGCTCGACGTCCTCGCGATGCGCAAGCTCGGCACCGTCTCGACGCTGCGCGTGGTGCGCCAGATGTTCGACAGCAAGCCGCGGCTGAAGAGCCGGTCGGCGTTCCAGGTGCACGACGCGGAGGAGTTCACGCTGTCGTCGGACCGGCCGCTCGCGTACCAGCTCGACGGCGACTACCTCGGCGAGGTCGAGCGGCTGACGTTCCGCTCCGTGCCGGACGCGCTGTCAGTCGTCGTCTAGCCAGCCGCGCAGGGCCGGCACGTCGTTCGTGATGACCGCGTCCACGCCCGCGTCGCGCAGCCGCAGCGCCACGTCGCGGTCGTCCACCGTCCAGCACACGACGGCCTTGCCGGCGTCGTGCGCGCGGCCGACCGCCGCCGCGTCCTCCAGCACCGCCGACCAGTGCGGGTGGCACTCGGCGTGCCCCGCCTCGGTGACGTAGGCGAGGCACGCGTCGAGCGCGAGCCCCGGCGGCGTGAGGAACGCCGTCCGCAGCCCCGCGTCGCGGGCCACCTCGACGGAGTACCAGTCGAACGACGACACCGTGACCTCGCCGGCGCCGAGGCCGGCGAGCGCGGCCGTGAGCAGCCGCGCGGTCGCCGCGACCGGCGCGTCGAAGTCCGGCTCGCCGGGGACGTTCTTCACCTCGCACACGACCCGCCCGCGGGCCGCGCCGAGCACGTCCGCCAGCGTCTCGACCGGGCCGCCGGCGAGCGGGTCGTGCGAGCAGACGAGCAGGTCGCCGGCGCGGCGCACGTCGACCTCGACGCCGTCCGCGCCCTGGCCGAACGCCGCCGCGACCCCGGCCGCGGTGTTCTCCGGGTGCGTGCGCGGCGACCCGCGGTGGCCGTAGACGAGCATCAGCGGGCGCGCAGCACCAGGATCGCCACGTCGTCGGGCGCCCGCCACGCGGTGAAGTCCAGCACCGCCGCCTCGATGTCGCCGGCGATGTCGTCGGCCGAGCGGCCGGCGGCGTTCTCGAGGACGCGCACCAGACCGCACTCGTCGAAGAACGCGTCGCCGCCGCCGGGCGCGTCCCAGGACGGCGCCTGGCGCGCCTCCAGCACGCCGTCGGTGACGCAGACGAGCGCGTCGCCCGGGCAGAGCACGCACTCGACGGCGTCGAGCCCGATCGGCGGCACCATGCCGAGCAGCCCGCCCGTGGTCGCGACGCGGCCCACGGTGCCGTCGGCCCGGACCACGAACGGCGGCGGGTGCCCCGCGCCGACGACCTGCAGCACGACGCAGTCGTCGCGGCGCCCGATCGAGCCGTACAGCAGGGTGCAGAACACCTCGGGGTCGTCGCCGGCCTCCAGCGCGTCGCGCACCGCGTGCACGACCTCGGTCGGGCCGGTGACGTACGGCGCCACGGCGCGCGCCGTGTGCCGCACCACCGCGGTCACCGCGGCGGCCTTCGGGCCGGTGCCGACGACGTCGCCGATCATGAACGCCCACCCGTCGCGGACGGCGTAGACGTCGTAGAAGTCGCCGCCCACCTCGAGGCCGGCCAGGGCCGGCCGGTAGCGCGCGGCCAGGTCGAGGCCGGGGATGGCCGGCAGCCGCGGCGGGAGCAGGCTGCGTTGCAACGTCTCCGCCACCGCCGTGCGCGCGGCGAACGACCGCGCGTTGTCGACCGCCGCCGCGATCCGGGCGGCGAGGTCCACCGCGAGCGTCAGGTCGTCGTCGCCGAACGGCTCGCCGTCGCGGTCGCGGGCGAGGAACAGCAGCCCGATCGTCCGCGCGCCGGCCGTCATCGGCACGATCATCGCCGAGCCCGGCGCGACCTCCTTCGCCGCCGCGAACCGCTCCTCGGAGTCGCTGGCCGCGCGCAGGTCCTCGTCGGTCACCTGCGGCACCACGCGCGGGACGCCCGAGCGCAGCACCTCCCAGGCCGGCGTGCCTGGCAGCAGCGGGATGTCCGACAGGCGCGTCATCGCGTCGCGCTTGCTCGGGTCCACGTGGGCCATCGCGGCGTGGTGCGGGACGCCGTTGGCGTCGACCACGTCGATGATCACGAGCGAGGCGAACGCGTCGAGCAGCAGCTCCACCGCGCGCTGCAGCGTCTCCTCGTAGTCGAGGCTCGCGCCGAGCACCCGGCTCGCCTCGGCGAGGAACGCCACCCGCGCGCTCGCCCGGCGTTCCGCGTCGTGCAGCCGGGCCCGGTCGAGCACCTGCGCCGCGACGTTCGCGAGCGCGTTGAGGAAGTCGCGCTCGCCCGCGCCGAAGTCCCGCTCGGTGGGGAACCCGAACGACAGGCAGCCGATGACGCGGCCCTCGACCACCAGCGGCACGACGGCCTGCGCCTCCATGTGCGAGGGCACGCCGCGCAGCGCGGGCCAGCGGTCGTCGCGGTCCGCCACCGAGCGCAGGAAGATCGACCGGCCGGTCCGGACGACGGCCGGGCCGGGCAGGTCCGCGTCCAGCGGCAGCGCGCCGAACCGGCTGTGCAGCCCCGGCGCGGCGCCGGTCGCGGAGGCGAGCCGCAGGACGTTCTCCCGCTCGTCCAGCAGCCACAGCGCGCCGGAGCCGGCGCCCTCCAGCTCGATGCCGCGGTGCAGCACCGCGTCGGCCACCTCCTCGGTGGTCGCCGCGCCCGACAGCGCCGCGGTGGCCTGCTGGAGGCGGCGCAGCCGCTCGCCCGCCCGCTCGGCGGCGTTGCGCGCGCTGCGCTCGGCGGCGAGCAGCGGGAACCGCGCCTCGCCGACCGGGTACGACAGCCCGAGGATCGCCGCAAGCTCCCCGTCCGGGCCGAGCACCGGGGTGTCGCGGACGTGCGCCATGAACGTCGAGCCGTCGCGGTGGCGGACCCGGAACGGCCCCTCCCACGACTCGCCCGCGCGCAGCAGCGCCATCACCTCGG
The DNA here is from genome assembly GCA_036382875.1 of Mycobacteriales bacterium. Lineage (GTDB taxonomy): Bacteria > Actinomycetota > Actinomycetes > BP-191 > BP-191 > BP-191. Next base: position 118,470 of record DASVPJ010000001.1, on the reverse strand, counting down.
CGGCCCGCTCGTGCTCGGCGGGGTCCACGGTCACCTCGCCGACGGGGCGGCCGAGGACCTCGGCGGCGGACCAGCCGTAGATCGCGGTCGCCGAGTCGCTCCAGTGCAGGATCGTGCCGTCGGGCGTCGTGACGACCACCGCCGGCCAGGACGACTCGACCGCGCGGGCGGCGGTCGAGCGGTCCGCCGGACTCGTCACGCACCCACCTCACGGCCTCGACGCGCCGTGGACCGGCCGGCTGTAGCGACCGCGGGCACCGTTGTGACCATGCTGCCCGCCCGGTTCGAACGGGTCAAAGCCTGCCACCCGGATGGAGCAATTCCACCGGGAATCCACCCCGCGATGCGGCACTCGCCCCCGATCTGCGGTACACACGGAAGCGGTCAGGGGGCCGGAGCGGCGTCAAGACGTGGCGTCGAGGCGCATCGGGGTGTTCGGTGGACAGGACTCCGCGGGAGCGGTCGGGCGAGCTCGCGCTGCCCGCGACGGCCACGTCGCCGTCGCGCGCGCGGACGTTCGTCGCGAGCCGGCTGGCCGGCTGGGGGCTCGCCGACGACGCCGACGCGCTGCTCGCGACCAGCGAGCTGGTGACCAACGCGCTGCTGCACGCGCGCACCGCGATGACGCTGCGCGTGGTGCGGGTCGGCGACGACGGCGTACGCATCGAGGTCTCCGACGGCAGCGTCGCGCCGCCGCGCGGGCGGCACTTCACCGTCGAGTCGGGCACCGGCCGCGGGCTGCGGCTGCTCGACTCGATCGCGGACGAGTGGGGCGTCTCCGCCCACGACGGCGGCAAGACCGTGTGGTGCGTCGTCCGCGGCGGCCGGGGCTCGTACGCCGACTTCGACGTCGACGCCGTGGAGGCGCTGTGAGCGAGCTGCACGAGGTGCGGCTCGCCGGCTTCCCGCTCGCGCTGCACGCGCGGGCGCAGGAGCACCACGAGGAGCTGATGCGGGAGTTCCAGCTCCTCGCGCTGTCCTCCCCGTCCGCCGGGGTGCCGCAGCGGCTGGTCGCGCTCGTCGAGGAGCTCACCACGTCGTTCGGCGGCTTCACGTCCGTCCCGAACGCCGCCCGCGACGCCGCCGCCGAGCGCGGCGAGGACACGATCGACCTGACCTACCAGGTCCCGCCGTCGGCGGCCGCGGCCGCCACCCGGCTCGACGCCATGCTGGACGAGGCCGACGAGTACTGCCGGGCGGGCGAACGCCTGCTCACGATGGCCGCCCCGGACGACGTGGCGGCGTTGCGGCACTGGCAGCTCGCCGAGTTCGCCGCGCAGCTCGGCGGCGCGGCGCCGACGCCGTGGGCCGAGTGGTCCGCCCGCCGGGCCCTCACCACCGGCTGAGCCGCCCCGCCCGCACCCGAACTGTGAAGATCACCACACGGGGAGGGGGTCCCGCGGGCTCCCCGGTTGGCGCCTAGCGCCAGTCCCCCGAGAACATCAGGCCCTCGATCGCGTCCGCCACGTCGGCGTACGCCGGCAGCGTCCGGTCCGCGCAGACCCGCGCCAGGAGCTCGGCGACCGGCCGCCGCACGCCGGCCAGCGCGATCGAGCAGCCCTGCCGCCGCGCCCGGGCGGCGGCCGAGAGCAGGATGCGCAGCCCCACGGTGTCGCAGAACGCCACCTCCGCCAGGTCCAGCACCAGCCCGGTGGGGCGGTCGAGCAACGCGTTCGCGACGGCGGCGGTGAAGGTGTCGACCGCCGCGAGGTCCAGGTCGCCCGCGCACCGGACCACCGCGACCTCGCCGATGCGGTTCGCGGTGAGGCGGGCCGGCACCGGGGCGGTGCCGGGCGTGCGACTCGGGAGCAACGTCGTCATGACCGTCCGGCTACTCCGTCGTCGGTGACCAAACGCCGCGTCACCGCACGAAGCCGACACACCGTTACGAAAAAGTGCTTGCTGAGGGCTTGCACCCCGCCGTGACCGCTCCGTAGACTGAACTTCGTTCGGTCGAACCCCTCCCCAGGGGCGGCCAGGACGGATAGGTTGCACCCCGTACCGCGGAAGTTTCCACACGTCGTTCGTCGCCACTGTTTGTGAAGCAATTCACAAGGTCGAGGCGGAGGGGCGGCGCACGACCGAGGAGTGGATCGCATGGACTGGCGCCACCGCGCGCTCTGCCGTGACGAGGACCCCGAGCTGTTCTTCCCGATCGGCACGACCGGCCCCGCCGCGCTGCAGGTCGAAGAGGCCAAGGCCGTCTGCCGTCGCTGCGACGTGATCGACGAGTGCCTCCGCTGGGCGCTCGAGACCGGCCAGGACGCCGGCGTCTGGGGCGGCACCAGCGAGGACGAGCGTCGCGCGCTCAAGCGCCGCAACGCCCGCACGCGCGCCCGCATCGCGTAGCGACTGATCTAGGCTCTACGACGCCCGTCCCGCTCGCGTGGGGCGGGCGTCGTCGCGCGTTCGAGGAGGCCCTGGTGCGGGAGTCGTACGTCTCGCCGGTCACCCGCGCGAGCGAGCCGCGGTCCGCGGCGGCGGCGGTCTGGCGGTTCCGGGTCGTCGCGCTCGTGCTGCTGGTCGTGATCGGCGCGGGCTTCGCGTGGGGCATCAACAAGGTCATGCACCTCGGCGACCAGGACCCGACGTCGACCGAGGGCCCGGTCGAGGGCACCGGCCCCTGACGCGCGGCCGGCGCGCCGCCTACCGGGCCGCGCCCGGCAACGGCACGTCGAGCACCGCCGAGGTCCCGCCGCCCGGCGCGCGGCTCATCTCGATCGCCCCGCCGAGCTCCCCCACCACGAGCGTCCGGACGATCTGCAGCCCCAGCCGCGTCGAGCCCTCCATCGCGAACCCGTCGGGCAGCCCTCCCCCGTCGTCCACGACCTCCACGCGCAGGCCGGTCGGGCGGCGTTCGAGCCGCACCTCGAGCGTGCCGCCGCGCTCGGCGAACGCGTGCTCGGCGGCGTTCTGCAGCAGCTCGGCCAGCACCAGCGCCAGCGGCGTCGCGACGGCCGCGGGCAGCAGCCCGGCGGTCCCGGCCCGGCGGGTGGTGACGGCGCGTTCCGGCGACGCGACGTCGCCGACCATCGCCATCACCTTGTCCGCGATCTCGTCGAACTCCACGGCGTCGTCCAGCGCCTGCGACAGCGTCTCGTGCACGAGCGCGATGGAGGACACGCGGCGCACCGACTCCTCCAGCGCGGCCCGCGCCTCGGGCGCGGTCGACCGCCGGGCCTGCAGCCGCAGCAGCGCCGCGACGGTCTGCAGGTTGTTCTTCACCCGGTGGTGGATCTCGCGGATCGTGGCGTCCATCGTCAGGAGCTGCCGGTCGCGGCGCCGCAGGTCGGTGATGTCGCGCACCAGCACCAGCGCGCCGATCACCTCGCCCCCGGCGAGCAACGGCAGCGCACGCCGCGCGACGACGGCGCCGTTCGCCTCGACCTCGTGCTCCGCGGGGCGGCGGGTGTCGAGGACGCCGTAGATGCGCTTGTCGTCCAGCCCGACGTCACCGAGGTGCTCGCCGACGAGGTTGCGGGCGATGCCGAGGCGCCGGTACGCCGACAGCGCGTTCGGCGACGCGTACTCGACCACGCCCTTCGCGTCGAGGCGCATCATGCCGTCGCCGACCCGGAACACCAGGTCCGACTCCGGCTGCGCCATCGTGGGGAACGTCCCCTCGGCGACCATCGTCGCGAGGTCGCCGGCCGTCTTGAGGTACGTCATCTCGAGCTGGCTCGGCACCCGCGCGGACGCGAGGTTCGAGTCGCGCGAGACGACGGCGATGACCCGCCCGTCGTGGCGCACCGGGATCGCCTCCTGGCGCACCGGCACGCCGGTCTCCCACTCCGGGTCGCCCTCGCGGCAGATGCGGCCCTCTCGCCACGCCCGGTCCGCGAGGAACCGCTCGGCGGCGGCCACCTCCGAGCCGACCATGTCGTCCACGTAGATGGTCTGCGCGGTCGCGGGCCGCACCTGCGCGACCGTCACGAACTCGTCGCCGTCGCGCAGGAACAGCAGCAGGTCGGCGAACGACAGGTCCGCCAGCAACGGCCACTCCGCGACGAGGCAGCGCAGGTACGACACGTCGGCCTCCGCGAGGTCCGGGTGCCGGCTCGCGACCGTGCGCAGCGTGCTCACGGCGCGCAGCCTAGTGAGTCTCGAGCCACAGCCACGCCAGCGCGTACGCCGTGAACCCGAGCGCCGTCAGCGCCGGGACCATCGCGCTCGCGCGGCGTTCGACCCGCCGGCGCGACAGCACGACCAGCGACGCGACCGCGAGGCCGGCGCCGACCGCCGCGCCGGCGGCCGCGGCGAGGATCAGGAAGAACCCGACCAGCACGATCAGCAGCACCGCCCCGGCGAACGCCGTCACGGCCGCGGCGGCGACGAGCGCCAACGCGGCCCAGCCGAGCGACATGCCACGCTGCCGCCGGTGCGCCGCCTCGTCCACCGGCGCCGAGCCCCACTGCGCGGCCCACCCCCACGCCGCGGTCGACGCCTCCGGCGACGGCGGCCCCCACGCCGGCGGCGGCGAGACCGGCCGGCTCGGGTCGGGCGGCGCGAACGGGTCCACCGCACCATCCTTCCCGGCTGGTGCGACGATGACCGGGTGAACGCTCACGGAGGCTCGCTCGCCGTCGCGGCGGCGCGCGCGTACGGCGTGGACACGATGTTCACGCTGTCCGGCGGCCACGTGTTCCCGCTCTACGACGGCGCGGTGAAGGCCGACCCGCCGATGCGGATCGTCGACGTGCGGCACGAGCAGACCGCGGTGTTCGCCGCCGAGGCGTACGCGAAGCTCACCCGCCGCCCCGGCCTCGCCGTCCTCACCGCCGGGCCCGGCGTGACGAACGGCGTCAGCGCCGTGACGACCGCGCATTTCAACGCCTCCCCCGTCCTCGTGCTCGGCGGCCGCGCGCCCGCCGCGCGGTGGGGCTCGGGGTCGTTGCAGGAGCTCGACCACCCGCCGCTGCTGGCGCCGGTCACCAAGCGCGCCGCGACCGTGACGACGACCGAGGCGATCCCGGCCGCGGTCGCCGACGCGCTCGCGCTGGCCACCGCGCCGCGCCGCGGCCCGGTGTTCCTCGACGTGCCGATGGACGTGCTGTTCTCCTACGCCGACGCGCCCGTGCCCGAGCCGGCCAAGCAGTCGTACGACACCGCCGGCGACCCCGAGCGGGTCGCGGCACTGCTCCGGCAGGCGGAGCGGCCGGTCGTCGTGGCCGGCTCCGACGTCTGGTACGACGGCGCCGAGACCGCGCTGCGCGCGTTCGCCGAGGCGCACGGCGTGCCGGTCGTCCTCAACGGCATGGGCCGCGGCTGCCTGCCGGCCGACCACCCGCTGGCGTTCTCGCGGGTGCGCGGGACGGCGTTCGGCGGCGCCGACCTCGTCGTCGTGGTCGGGACGCCGCTGGACTTCCGGCTCGCGTTCGGCTCGTTCGGCTCGGCGAAGGTCGCGCACGTCGTCAACGCGCCCTCGGAGGTCGCGCGGCACGTCGGCCTCGCCGCGTCCGCGGCGGGGCCGCTGGCCGACGTGCTCGCCGCGATGACGTCGCGGGGCGACCACGCGGCCTGGGTCGCGGCACTGCGCGCCGAGGAGGAGGAGAAGCGCGCGGCCGAGGCCGGGCAGCTCGCGAACCCCGCCTCGCCCATCCACCCGGCGCGCGTCTACGGCGAGCTGCGGTCGCGGCTGGACCGGGACGCGGTGGTGGTCTGCGACGGCGGCGACTTCGTGTCGTTCGCCGGCAAGTACGTCGAGTCGTACGAGCCCGGCTGCTGGCTCGACCCCGGGCCGTACGGCTGCCTCGGCACCGGGCTGGGCTACGCGATCGCCGCCCGGCTCGCCCGCCCGGACAGCCAGGTCGTCGCGCTGCTCGGCGACGGCGCCGCCGGCTTCTCGCTGATGGACGCCGACACGCTCGTCCGGCACGGCCTGCCGGTCGTGATGGTGTGCGGCAACAACGGCATCTGGGGCCTGGAGAAGCACCCGATGCGGTTCCTCTACGGCTACGACGTCGCGGCCGACCTGCAGCCGGAGTGCCGCTACGACCTGGTCGTCGCCGCGCTCGGCGGGCACGGCGAGCTGGTCACCGACGCCGAGCAGATCGGCCCGGCGCTGGACCGCGCGTTCGCGTCCGGCAAGCCCGCCATGGTCAACGTCGTCACCGACCCGACGGTCGCCTACCCGAGGACGAGCAACCTTGCCTGACTCCGACCTGCCCGGCGCGCCCGGCCCCGACGACGACAGCCCGTACCACGTGCCGCTGCCGGAGCTCACCGGTCGGCACGGCTACGCGCGGCAGCGCGGCGAGGACGACCCGCCCGATCCCGGCGCGCCGGTCGCGTACGTCGCGGAGCCGATGAAGGAACGCCCCAACGCCATGACCATCGAGGGCGCCATCCAGGGCATCGGCGACGTCGCGTACAACGCCGCGCGCGAGGGCGGCGGGTCCGCCTGGCTGATGCGGGTCGTGGCGGCGGCGTTCGTCCTGCCGATCGTGATCGGCCTGCTGTTCTGGGTGTGGGAGCGGCTCTGAGCGTCACGGTCCGCCCGGTACGGCCCGGCGAGCACGCGCGCGTCGGCGAGCTGACGCTGGCCGCGTACCGCGCGGTGCGCGACGTCGGCGACTACGCCGACGTGCTCACCGACGTCGCGTCGCGCGTCGCGCATGCCGAGGTGCTCGTGGCCGAGGTCGACGGCGCCGTTGCCGGCACCGTCACCAACGTCCCGGCCGGCGGCGAGTACGGCGAGATCGCGCGGGAGGGCGAGGCGGAGTTCCGGATGCTCGCGGTCGCGCCGGAGGCGCAGGGCCGCGGCGCCGGCACCGCGCTCGTCCGCGCGTGCGTCGCCGACGCGCGCCGGCGCGGGCGTTCGGCGCTCGTGCTGTCCAGTGGGACCTGGATGACCGCGGCGCACCGCATCTACGAACGCCTCGGCTTCGTCCGCGACCCCGAGCGCGACTGGACGCCGGTGCCCGGCGTCGACCTGACGGCGTACCGGCTCGACCTCGTCCGTCCCGCGACGCCGGACGAGTACGACGCCATCGCCGACCTCACCGTCACCGTCTACTCCTCGCTCGAAGGCGGGCTGCACCCGGAGTACGCGCAGATCCTGCGCCGCACCGCCGAGCGGGCGGCGACCGCGGAGGTGCTGGTCGCCGTCGAGGGCGCGGGACCGTTGCTCGGCTCGCTGACGTACGTCCCCGAGCCCGGCCCGCAGGGGTCGATCGCGACCGGCAACGAGGCGGAGTTCCGGACGCTCGTCGTCTCGCCCGAAGCGCAGGGCCGCGGCATCGGCCGCGGGCTCGTGCAGTGGTCGATCGAGCGGGCCCGCCGCGACGGCCGCGACCGGCTCGTGCTGTCCACCATGCCGTGGATGCGCGTCGCGCACGGCTTGTACGAGCGGATGGGCTTCACCCGCACGCCGGAGCGCGACTGGCACCCGCGGCCCGAGGTCGACTGCTGGACGTACGTGCTCGACCTCTAGCCCGTCACACCGACTCGCGGGCCGGCATCGTGCCGCGCGGCACCATGCCCGAGGCGAGCGGCTCCACGTAACGCCGGATCGCCAGCGCCGCGGCCGCGCCCTCGCCCGCCGCCGACGCCGCCTGCTTGGTGGACCCGGCGCGCACGTCGCCCGCCGCGAACACGCCCGGCACGGTCGTCATCAGGCCCGCGTCGGTCGTCACGAAGCCGCTCGCGTCGAGGTCGACGAAGCCGCGCACCAGCTCGGTGTTCGGCGGCAGCCCGATGAAGACGAACACGCCGTCCGCCGCGAGGCGGCGCTCGTCGCCGCCGACGTCGAGCGTGATGCCGTCGAGCCGCCCGTCGCCGGTGAACGCCACCGGCGTCGCGCCGGTCAGCACGTCGATCGCCGGGTGCTCGTCCACCTTGTCCACCACGACCTTGGAGGCGGACAGCTTCGTGTCGCGGGTGACGATGGTGACCCGCTTCGCGAACTTCGTCAGGAACACCGACTCCTCGCCCGCGCTGTTGCCGCCGCCGACGACCACGACGTCCTTGCCGCGGTAGAACGCGCCGTCGCAGGTCGCGCAGAAGTGCACGCCGGCGCCGATGAAGTCGTCCTCGCCCGGGATGCCGAGCCGGCGGTACGTCGAGCCCAGCGCGAGCAGCACGGCGTACGACCGGTACTCGCGGCCGTCGCCGGTGCGGACGCAGCGGTACGCGCCGTCGGTCGTGACGCCGACGACCTCCTGCGCCGAGAGGATCTCGACGCCGAAGCGTTCGGCCTGGGCGCGCAGCCGGTCGGCGAACTCCGCGCCGCTCACGCCCTCAGGGAAGCCCGGGAAGTTGTCGAGCCGCTCGGTCACGCCCGCCTGCCCGCCGACGCCGCCGCGTTCGACGACGAGGGTGTCGATGCCCTCGCGCGCGGCGTAGAACGCCGCCGTCAGCCCGGCCGGTCCCGACCCGACGACGATCAGGTCGTAGAACGCGTTCATCGCCTGCATCTGGAGCCCGAGCCTCTCGGCGAGCTCGGCGTTGGACGGCTCCACCAGGATCGAGCCGTCCTCGAACACGATCGTCGGGATGATGTCCTTGCCGTCGTTGACGCTCTCGACGTACGCGCGCCCCTCGGCGTCCGCGTCGACGTCCACGAAGTCGTAGTGGAACGCGGTGCTCGCCGAAGAACTTCTTCGCGCGCTTGCAGTCCGAGCACCACGCGGTGCCGTACATCGTGATCGTCACGAGGCTCCTCCCGTCGCCGTGGCGACGAACCGCTCGCGCGTGACGAGCGTCCGGACGACCGTGCCTCGGGCCACGTCGCGCTCGTCGTCGCGGACCCGCACGCCGAACGTCAGCCGCCGCCCCTCGACCGACTCCAGCACCGCCTCGACCTCGACCGTGCCGCCGACCGGCGTCGGCGCGAGGTGGTCGACCTCGACCCGCACGCCGACCGTGGTGAGGTCGTCGGTGAGTGACGCGGCGACCGCCGCGCAGGTGGCCCGCTCGGCGAGCGCCACGACCCGCGGCGTCGCGAGGACCGGCACGTCGCCCGAGCCGAGCGCGAGCGCCGTGTCGTCGTCGGTGACGGCGTAGCGGAACGCCGCGTGCAGACCGGGGTCGAGCGCCATGCCGCGACCTTACGGCGCGCCGCCCGCCCGGCGTACCCTGCGGAAAGCGCCCGGCGGAGGGACCGTACGCGGCGCCCAGGGGGCGGGACATGACGGGGGCCACACCGTTCACGCGCACCGCCGGCGTCGCGGGCGTCGTCGGCGCGGCGACCCTCGCCGGGCTCTTCCCGGCGTTGGTGCTGTTCCACGGCCGGTTGGCGCCGCATGGCGTGCTCGCCGCGCCGTTCGTCCTCGCGATCGTGACGGTCGTCGTCTGCGTGCTGACCTGGTACGCGGGGCTGCTCTACCGGCACCGCGCCCACCTGTGGATCTGGCCCGCGCTCGTGCTCCTGGCGCTGGGGATCGTGACCGCCCCGATGGACGGCGACACCGGCAGGTGGCTCGGCCGGGCCTCGGCCGTCGTGGTCGCGGTGGGCGTCCTGGCGGCGGGCGAGCTCCCTCGCCATGGCGGCGTCGCGCTGGTCGTCGGCACCGTGGGCGACGTCCTGTTCCGCGACACCGTGCTCGGCATCGTGGCGGGGGTGGCCGGCTTCGCCGCCCTGGTGATCCTGGCGCGGGCCATGCGGCGCGAGACGCCGGTCGAGGTTCGCGAGGACAGGTTGCCGGCGCTGCCGGACGGCGAGGCGTTCCCCGGCGGCCCGATGCCGTACCGCGGCTAGGCGACGAGGCCGAGGCGGCGCAGCTCGACCGTGAGGTCGTGCGGCGAGGTCGACGCGGCCATCGCGGCCTCCAGCGTGATGACGCCGTCGCGGATCAGCGACACGAGGTGCTGGTCGAACGTCTGCATGCCGTAGTACGCGCCCTCGCCGACCAGCGTCGGGATGGTCGACGTCTTGTCCGGGTCGGCGATCGCGTCGGCGACGCGGCCGGTGTTGATCGCGATCTCCATCGCGACGCAGCGGCCCTCGCCGTCGGCGCGCGGCACGAGCCGCTGGCAGACGATGCCCCGCAACGACGCCGCGAGCGAGAGGCGGACCTGCTTCTGCTCGTGCGGGGGGAAGAAGTCGATGACGCGGTTGATGGTCTCCGCGGCGTCCGTGGTGTGCAGCGTCGACATGACGAAGTGGCCGGTCTCGGCGGCGGCGAGCGCGGCCTTGACGGTCTCCATGTCACGCATCTCGCCGACCAGGATGACGTCCGGGTCCTGCCGCATCGCGGCGCGCAGCGCGGTCGAGAAGTCGTCGGTGTCGACGCGCACCTCGCGCTGGTTGATCATCGCCATCTTGTCGAAGTGCAGGACCTCGATCGGGTCCTCGATGGTGACGCAGTGGACCTCGCGGTTCTCGTTGATGTGGTCGATCATGCCGGCGAGCGTCGTCGTCTTGCCCGAGCCGGTCGGGCCGGTGACGAGCACCAGGCCGCGCGGCTCCAGCGCCAGCGACGCGAGCACGGGCGGCAGGCCCAGGTCGGACAGCGGGATCGCGCCGACCGACACGCGCCGGAACACCAGCCCGGCCGAGCCGCGGGAGCGGAACGCGTTGACGCGGAAGCGGCCGACGCCCGGCAGCGAGTACGCGAAGTCGGCCTCGTTCTTCTTGCGGAACTCGTCCACCAGGTCCGGGCGGAGCACCTCGGCGACCATCGTCTCGGTGTCCTGCGCGGTGAGGTCGCGCGTCTGGAGCTTTCGCAGCCGGCCGTCGATGCGGACGCGCGGGGGCGAGCCGACCTTGCAGTGCAGGTCGGAGCCACCGCACTCGACCAGCGCCCGCAGGAAGGGCTCGATGGTGTTGGGCACGTTCGCTCCCGCCGCCGTTCCGTCGGTATCTCTTCCACGGACAGATCGGCGCCCGGGCGGCGCGGCTTGACCCTTCCGGGCCGTTTTTCGCGTCCGTTCGGGCTACTGCGCGGCGCCTGCTCCGCGCCGGCTACTCGACGACGGCGATGACGTCGCCCTCCTGGACGACGTCCCCCTCGTTGACCCGCAGCTCCTTCACGGTGCCGCCGCTCTCGGTGACGACCGGGATCTCCATCTTCATGGACTCGAGGATCACCAGCGTGTCGCCCTCGGCCACCTCGTCGCCCTGGGCGACGACGACCTTCCAGACGTTCGCGACCATCTCGGCCAGGACTTCCTCAGCCACTCCCGCTCCCACGACTCGGCGACGCCGCCGACCATACCGCCACGGCAGCCGCACCGGCGTCCCCGGCAGCCGGCCCTCGCGCGCCGCGCGGATCAGCCAGGTCAGGCACATCGGCACCGTGACGGCGCCGGCCGCCTCCAGCTCCTCCACCGCCCACCAGCGGTGGCCCAGGATGTGCCCACGCTCCAGCGCCTCGTGGCCGGCGGTGGACACCTCGTGCGCGTCGACCCGCAGCAGGAAGTGGTCGTCGCGGAACGTCCCGCTCGCGAAGCTCAGCTCGGCGTACCCCTCGCTCCACGCCACCACCTCGCCCAGCGCCGCGGGCGGGACCGCGAGGCCCGTCTCCTCGGCCAGCTCCCGCGCCGCCGCCTCGGCCAGCGACTCCCCGGGGTCGACGCCACCGCCCGGCGTGCACCACCCCTCGCCCAGCTCGGGTCGCCCGGTGTCCCACCGCACGTGCCAGAGCAGCACCCGCTCGCGCGCGTCGAGCAGGACCACCCGCGCGGAGCGGCGGGCGTACTCCGTCACCGGCCGGTGAACGTCGGCGGCCGCTTCTGCAGGAACGCCGTCACGCCCTCGACCGCGTCGTGCGACTGGGTGAGCAGCGACAGCTCCGCCTGCAACGCCTCCAGGGCGCGTTCGACCGCGACGTCCTCGGCGGCGTAGTACGCGGCCTTGCCGCGCCGCAGCACGAGGGGGCTCTTGGCCGCGATCCCCCGGCACACCTCGCCGACCGCCTCGTCCAGCGCGGCGCGCGGGACGACCCGCGAGTACAGGCCCCAGTCGTACGCCGTCGCCGCGTCGATCCGTCGGCCGGTCAGCATCAGGTCCATCGCGCGCTTCGGCGACACGTGCCGCGCGACGAGCGCGCCGACCATGAACGGCCACAGCCCGATGTTCACCTCGGGCAGGCCGAGCTCGGCGTCCTCGGCCGCGACGACGACGTCGCTGCCTAGCGCGACGCCGACGCCGCCGGCCAGGCAGAGGCCGTTGACCCGCGCGACCACGGGGCGCGGGCAGCCGCGCATGGCCACGATCAGCTCGCGCAGCCCGCCGCGCGCCTCGTGCTGCTCCAGGCCGGTCGCGTCCGGCGCGGTGGCGGCGAGGTCGGCGCCCGCGCAGAACGCCTTCTCCCCCGCGCCGGTCACGACGACGACCCGCACGTCGTCCGCGGCCGCGCGCTCGCGCACGCCGGCGAGCAGCGCGTCGAGCACCTCCGTGGACAGCGCGTTGCGCCGCTCCTCGCGGTCGATCGTCAGCGTGAGGACGCCGTCCGCGACCTCCTCACGCACGCTCACTTCGTCGCCCGCATCCGCTCGACGATGCCGGTGTCGTAGTCGCCGGAGACGAACGCCTCGTTCTCCAGCAGCTCGGCGTGGAACGGCAGGTTGTGCTTCGGCCCCGCGATCTCGAACGCCGCCACCGCCGCGCGCGCGCGTTCGATCGCCTCCGCGCGCGTGGTGCCGTAGGCGCAGAGCTTCGCGAGCAGCGGGTCGTAGTACGGCGTCACGGTGTCGCCGGCGGTGTAGCCGGAGTCGACCCGGATGCCCTCGCCGCTCGGCTCGGTCCACGCGGTGATCTCGCCGGGCCCGGGCAGGAACCGCACCGGGTCCTCCGCGTACACGCGCAGCTCGATCGCGTGACCGGTCCGGGTGACCTCGCCGAACGACACGTCCTCGCCCGACGCGATCCGGAGCTGCTCGGCGACGATGTCGATGCCGGTCGTCAGCTCGGTGATCGGGTGCTCGACCTGCAGCCGCGTGTTCATCTCGAGGAACACGAAGTCGTCGCCGCTGACCAGGCACTCGACGGTGCCGGCGTTGCGGTAGCCGATCGCCTCGCCGGCCCGGACGGCGGCGGCGAACATCCGCTGCCGCAGGTCCTCCGACACGCCGGGCGACGGCGTCTCCTCCGCGACCTTCTGGTGGCGGCGCTGCACCGAGCAGTCGCGCTCGCCGAGCGCGACGACGGTGCCGTCGTTGAGCCCGAGGATCTGCACCTCGACGTGGCGGGCGTTCGGCAGGAACCGCTCCAGCAGGATCGCCGGCGAGCCGAAGAACCGCTCCGCCCGCGTCCGCGCGGTGTCGAACGCCTTGCGCAGCGCCGCCTCGTCCTCCGCGAGGCCCATGCCGATGCCGCCGCCGCCGGCGGACGCCTTCACCATCACCGGGTAGCCGATCGCGGCCGCCTGCGCGACCGCCTCCTCGACGTCGGCGACCGGCTCGCGGGTGCCGCCGGCGACCGGCACGCCGGCCTTCTCCATCAGGTTGCGGGCGTTGATCTTGTCGCCCATCGCGTCGATCGCGTCCGGCGACGGTCCGATCCAGACGAGCCCCGCGTCGATCACCCGCTGGGCGAACGCCGCGTTCTCCGCGAGGAAGCCGTAGCCGGGGTGGATCGCCTGCGCGCGCGTCTGCCGCGCCGCCTCGATCACCTTCGCGGCGTCGAGGTACGACTCCGCCGCGGGCGCCGGGCCGAGCAGCACCGCCTCGTCCGCCTCGCGGACGTGCAACGCCTTCGCGTCGGCCTCGGAGTGGACGGCCACGGCCTTGACGCCGAGTGCCTGCGCGCTGCGGATGACGCGACGCGCGATCTCGCCACGGTTGGCTACCAGGATCGTCTCGAACACGTCGGGCACACTACGACATGACGCCCGGACCCCTGTCGACCCGCGAGGAGAGGCCCGTTGACGGTCATCCTCGTCGTCATCGTGGTCGCCCTCCTGCTCGGCGTCGCGCGCGGCGGCACGATGACGAACCTCGCCCAGCTCGAGCTCCGTTCGTGGGGGCTCGTGTTCCTCGCGCTCGCCGTCCAGGCGGTCGGCGCGTTCGCCGCGACGATCGGCCTGCCGCACGCGAGCCTCTGGTACGTCCTCGGCATGGTCGGCAGCGCCGCGCTCGTCACCGTCTTCGTCGCGCGCAACCGCGAGCTGCCCGGCATGGCGCTCATCGCGCTCGGCTTCGTCCTCAACGCGCTCGTCGTCACCGCCAACGGCGCCATGCCGGTCGACCAGGCCGCCGCCGACCGCGTCGGCATCAGCACCGTCCACCTGTACCAGAACGTCGACGCCAAGCACGAGCTCGCCGACTCCGCGACCCGGCTGCGCCCGCTCGCCGACGTCATCCCGGTGCCGCTGCCCGGGCCGCTGCGGTGGGGCAGCAACGTCGTCTCCGTCGGCGACGTCGTGCTCGCCGCCGGCATCGGCGTGCTCGTCCTCAACGCGATGCTGGCCGTCCGCGAGCGCCGCGCCGCGAAGCACGTCCGGCGCGCCTGATGCTCGCCGGGCTCGCCGCCGCCGCCGTCACCTACCTGGCCGTCGTCCCCGGCGTGGGGCCGCTGCCGTCGGACCACGCCGCCGTCGTGATGCCGCGCTGCGCCGCCGACGTGTGGCTCACGATCGGCGCCGGCGAGCGCGCGTCCGTGGGCACCTGCGCGCCGCCGGTGGTCGTGCCGGACGGCCGCGGCGCCCGGGTCGAGGGCTGGGCCCGGCTCGCCGACCGCAACCCGTCCGCCTCGCTCGGCGCGCTGGCGGCGGCGCTCACCGCGCGCGGCGAGTGCGCCGGCGCCGACGGCCCGTACGCCGCGCTGGCCGCCGCCGGCCCCGACGGCCGCGTCGCGGAGTACCGCGCCGCCTCCCCCACCTGCGCGGTGCAGCTCACCGAGTCGGTCCCGGCCGCCGCCGGCGCCCGGGTCATCACCGTCCGGCTGCCCGCGCACCTGCACCTCGGCGCGCTGACCGTGACCGACGCCGGCGCACCCCACCTCGCGGGGTCAACGAAACGAGACGGTCTCGTATCGATAGTCGACGTGACCCGGCTGCTGGCGCCCGTCGGCATCGGCGCGGAGCCCCGGCCGGTGCGGGGCGGGGACCCGCACGACCTCGACCGGCTGGCCAACGCCCGGCAGCGGTGGAACGGCTGGTGGGTCGCCGGGCTGATCTCGTGCCCGCTGCTGCTGCTGATCGCGCTGGGCCTGCGGCGGCGCGTGCCGCCCCGTCTGGCGCTGGCCGTGGCGGCGTACGGGCCGGCCGGCTTCGCCGTGGGGCTCGTGCCGTGGTGGCGTTGGGGACGTGGCGGGGCGGCCCTCGCGGTGCTCGCCGCGACGCTCGCGCTGGCCGGCCTCGGCGCGCTCGCCGGCCGCCGGCTCGGCGGCTCGCCGGAGCTGGGGCTGGCCGCCGTCGTGGTGGTCGCGCTGGGTTTCGACACCGTGTCGTTCCAGAACCAGTTACGAGACGGCCTGGGCTCGTATTCGATGCTGGCCGGCGGCCGCTTCTACGGCCTGGGCAACCTGAGCTTCGCGATCCTGGCCACCGCGGTCGTGCTGCTCTGCGGCGCGGCGGCCCGGCGGGCCGGGCCGGTGGCGTGGGTCTGGGGGCTGGTGCCGCTGACCGCGCTGGACGCCACCGCCGGCAACGACTTCGGCGGCGTCATCGCGCTCGCCGCCGCGCTGGCCGCCGGCCTCACGCGCCGGCTGCGCGCGGTCGCCGCCGCCGCCGCGGGCGGCCTAGCGCTCGCGCTGGCGGTCGCGTACGCCGACTCGCGGCGGGACGACCCGTCGCACCTGGGGCGGCTGTTCACCGACGGGGACGCGTGGCCGACGATCGAGCGCAAGGCGTTCGCGGCCCTGCACACGGTCTACGCCACCGCCTGGCCGCTGTTGGTGGTCGGCTGCGGGGTCGGCGCCTGGTACCTGCTGCGCGGGCGGCCCGAGCTGCGGCCGACCGCGCGGGTGCTCGCGGTGCTGCTCGTCGCCGGCTCGCTGGTCAACGACTCCGGCCTGATCGTCGCCGGCGGCGGGCTGGCACTGGCCACGCCGCTGCTGGTGTCGTACGCCGGGCGGCGCGCGTGATCGTCGTCCCGGCCAAGGACGAGGCCGAGCGGATCGCCGCCACGGTCGCCGCGGCACTGACCGTCGATCCGCTGGTCGTCGTGGTGGACGACGGGTCGTCCGACGGCACCGCCGCGATCGCCGAGCGGGCGGGCGCGCGGGTCGTGCGGCACGAGCGCAACCGCGGCAAGGCCGCCGCGATGGAGAGCGGCGCGGCGGTCGCGCCGGAGGAGCCGTTCCTGCTGTTCCTCGACGCGGACCTCGGCGGCACGGCGGCGGAGGGCGCGAAGCTGCTGGACGCGGTCCGCCGCGGCGAGGCGGACTGCGCGATCGCGACGCTGCCGCCGGTCAAGGGCGGCGGGCACGGGTTCGTGGTGCGGCTGGCCCGCGACGGCATCGAGCGGGCGACCGGCTGGGCGCCGGCGCAGCCGCTGTCCGGGCAGCGCTGCCTGACCCGCACGGCGTTCCGGGCGGTGCTGCCGCTGGCGGACGGGTTCGGCGTGGAGACCGCGATGACGATCGACCTGCTGCTGCACGGGTTCCGCGTGGTCGAGGTGCCGACCGCGATGGCGCACCGCGTCACCGGCACGTCGTGGCGGCACCGGCTGCACCGGCTGCGGCAGTACCGCGACGTGCGGCGCGCGCTGCGCCGCTGACGCGGCGGTGACGCGGCGGCCCGGCTAGAGGTCGCCCGCCTTCTGGAGGACGCGGGTCAGCGCCTCCACCACGCGCGGGTCGTACTCGAACGCCATGCCCATCCGCAGGCGTTCGAGGGCGTCCCACGAGGCGCGGGTGCCGCGCGCCTCGCGCGAGGCCGAGACGAGGTCGTCGTAGGCGCTGCACGCCTTGACGATGCGGGCGGCGAGCGGCACGTCGGAGTCGGCGTGCTCGCGCACCTTGCGGTACGGGCTGGCCTGGGTCTCCACGATGTGCGCGACCCGGTCGAGGGTGCCCGTGGTGCGGATGACCTCGGCGCCGAGCTCGGCGATGCGGCGGCGTTCGGAGGGGGCGACGGTGAGCGTCGAGCCGCGCGGGATCGCGTCGGCGAGCGAGAGCTGGCCGATGTCGTGCATGAGGGCGGCGTACTCGAGGTCGAGCAGCTCGGCGTCGGTGAGGCCGAACTCCCGGCCCACCGCCACCGCGAGGGTCATCGTGCGGCGGGCGTGGCCGGGCTCGACGTAGCCGCCCACCTCGGTCACGCGGGACAGCGCGCGGATCGTCTGCCGGTACGTCGTCGCGATCGACGCGAAGCGGCGGAACGAGAACTGCGTGACCAGCAGCGGCACGCAGAAGACGAGCAGCGCCCACAGCCCCATCACGCTCACCGACAGCGCCATCAGGATGCCGGTCGCCGAGGTGGCGACGGCGAGCGGGGCCTGGGCGGTGACCTCGTTGCGCAGGATCGGGGCGAACGGCGCCCGCTTGCGCGTCGCGTCGAGCGCGGCCGAGATCGCCAGGTCGACCGCGATGCCGACGCCGGCGGCGACGACCATGGCGAGCAGCGGCTGGCCCTCCTGGCGCCCCACCGACACGTCGGCGAGCGCGGAGTCGGCGAGCACGAACCGGAACACCGCCGCCACCGCCGCCACCACGAGGATGCGGCGGGCCAGGTCGGTGGTGCGGGCGTCGCGTTGCAGCGCCTCGTGGATCAGCGCCGACGCGCAGGACGCGGCGAACACCACCGCGACCACCGCCGCGACGCCGTGCGTCGCGGGCGTGCCGCCGTCGAGGACGACGAGCAGCGCGTACGCGAGCGCCGCCGCGCCGCCGATCGGCGAGGCGTCGCGGTCGCCGGGGAGGTTCACGCGCAGCAGCTCGCCGACGAGGACGAGCACCGCGAACGAGATCGCCACCCGGAGCTGCGGCACGCCGTCGTAGACCGCGAGCCCGAACCCGAGCGTGCCGGTCAGGAAGCCGCCGGTCAGCACCAGCCGCCGCGCGCCGGCCCCGGACCTAGCCATGGTCGGCCTCCGGCCGCGCGTCCTCGGGCCGCGCGTCCCCGCGCCGCGCGTCCCCGCGCCGCGCGTCCTCCGGCTGCTCGGCCGGCGCGACGACGACGAGCCCCTGCTTGGTCGAGATGACCGGCACCGGCGAGTCGATGACCTGGCCGTCCTTGGTGACCTTCTCGCCGTGGAACGGCTCCGCGTGCGGGGTCCACCCGTGCTTCTCGACCGCCGTGACGAGCCAGTCGACGACCTGCGTGTCGAACTGCACGTTCTCGCAGCGGCGCAGCTCGGCGACGGCCTCCTCGACCGTCTTCGCGAGGCGGTACGACCGGGTCGACGTCATCGAGTCGAACGCGTCGGCCACCATGATGATCCGCGCGAACTCCGGGATCTCCTCGTCCTGCAGGCCCATCGGGTAGCCGCGGCCGTCGAGGCGTTCGTGGTGGTGGTAGACGCCGGTGAGCGCCTCTTGGAGGAAGTCGATCTCGCAGAGCATCTCGTAGCCGCGCAGCGGGTGGAGCTTGATCGCCTCGAACTCGAGCTGGTTCAGCTTCCCCTGCTTCTGCAGGATCTTCGTCGGGACCCCGAGCTTGCCGACGTCGTGCAGCATCCCGGCGATGCGGATGACCTGGACGCGGTCCTCGCGCATGCCCGACTCGCGGGCGATCATCTCGGTCACCCGGGAGACGCGCTCGGAGTGGCCGCGCGTGTAGTAGTCCTTCGTCTCCACCGCCTGCACGAGCGCGCGCACCGTGGAGTCGTAGGTCTCGCGCAGCTTCGTGTAGTTGGCGAACGCCGCGCGCGCGACGAGCAGCGGCGCGAGGAACAGCACGGCCGCGACCGCGCCGTAGGCCTCGAAGAGCTGCGCCATCAGCAGGCCGAGGAGGCCGTAGCCGAGGTAGGCGATGGCGATGGGCGACAGCGACCCGAACCACACGCGGTGCAGCGAAAGCCCGCTCGTCAACGAGATGATCACGCCGACGGCGGTGAGGTTGACGAAGCAGTACACGAGCGCGGCCAGCGACGCCGCGACGATGACGCCGGGGAAGTCCGCTGACGTGAGGCGGTGCGGCGGGCCGGACAGCAGGTGGAACACTCCACCGGCCGCGAGCGCCGCGAGCGCCATCATCGACGCGTTGAACAGCCGCTTGTGCAGCGGCAGCCCGCCGCGCACGCGCTCCGCGCCGTCGGTCGCCGTGACGATGACGCCGCCGGCCCAGCCGAGCACGACGACGGCGGCGAGCCCGACGACGAACGACACGGAGGCCGAGATGTTCGCGGCCGGCGCCGTCGCGAACGACGCAGTGAGCCAGAAGATCGCGCCGAGCATCGCGAGCGACCAGAGCGAGCCGTCGTACGACACCACCGCTAGGACGGTGACGGCCGCCCCCGCCGCCATCATGGCGACGAGGTAGACCTGTGCGCGTCTTGGCAGGGCTCGCACGTGCACTCCGGGGGAAGTGGCTACGCATCGCGGGGGTGGGACCGGCAGTTTCGATCAGTGCCAGTTGACGCCTGCGCCGGCAGACATGAACAGTGCCACAAGACCACCGGCAAGAGCAGCGAACTTCTTCATTTGGGCTATCGCCCCCTTCATAGGATTTAGTCACGGACGTCGCTGTCGTCCGTGCCGCATCCGCTCCGCTAGAGAAGAGAAGAAGGTCAGGCTGTGCGGAACTGCCGGTCCCGCTCCCGCGATGTGTAGTTGTCAAGGTGTGCCGTACATGACTCGTACGCCCCGACCCATGTAACGAGCCGGAGCGTGGAGCGTTGCGGTTCCCCCACCGCGGGGTGCTTCGTCCGTGTCTGGTGGGACACGCGGTGGTGAGTGTGACAGTGCGGTGGTTGCAGGGTCAATGACCCGATTCGTGCCGCGTGGCACGGACGCGACGTGCCGCGCGCGAGATGCCCGGAACGATCACCTCGCGGGCCTGCGCGTCGTAGAGTGGCCGCGCCTCGCACCGCGTGCGCCGACGCCCCCGAAGGATGCCGCCGATGCCCCCGACGACGCTGCGCCTGCTCCCCGAGCTCGAAGCCACCCTGGGCCGCCTCCCCGGCGTCCAGGCGGTGCGCGTCGTCACCGGACCCGACGCGCGCCCCACCGAGGTCCACGTCCTCGCCTCGCGCGAGAAGACGCCGAAGCAGCTCGTCCGCGACATCCAGTCCGTCGCGATGGCGCAGTACGACCTCGAGGTCGACCACCGGATCGTGTCGGTCGTGCAGTTCGACGACGACGAGCGCGGCGCCGCCTCCCCCAACCGCGTGCTCATCGCCACCATCACCGCGCAGGTCACGGGGCTGGAGTCCACGGCCACGGTGACGCTGGCGAGCGGGGGGACGCTGTTCGACGGATCGGCGTCCGCGCCGGCGACCCCGTCGAGCCGGCCGCGGCTCATCGCCCGCGCCACCCTGAACGCCGTCTGCGCCCTGATGCCGGTCGGTGCCTGCGACATCGAGTACGCCGCGGTCGTGCCGGTCGGCGGCCGCGACGTCGCGGTGTCGATCGTGCAGCTCGTCACGCCCGACGGCGAGACGATCGTGACCGGCTCCGCGCTGGTGCGCGGCGACGAGAGCGACGCGGTCGCGCGGTCGGTCCTGGACGCGCTGAACCGCCGGCTCCAGGGCCAGTAGCCCCGGAGACCGGCGGTCCAGGCGTTGCGGCGTTACGGCGCTACGGCGTTACGGCGTCAGGACGCCGACGGCTCCGGCGAGTCGTTCGCCTCGATGCTCGCCTGCGTGCCGCGGGCGTTGATCGTCACGCGCTGCGGCTGCGGCTCGGGCTGGACGGCGTTCTTCACGACGACCTCGAGCATGCCCTGGTCGTAGCTCGCCTCGATGTTCTCGGCGGTCACGCCCTCCGGGAGCGCGAACTCCCGGCGGAACGAGCCGTACCGCAGCTCGCGGACGAGGAACTGCGCGCCCTGCTCGTCCCGCTGGTCCCGCCGCTCGCCCCGGATCACCAGGCGGCCCTTGTCGACCGAGACGTCGACGTCGTTGTGCACGTCGATGCCCGGGAGCTCCAGGCGGATGACGACGTCCCCGTCGCGCATGTGCATCTCGACGGGCGGGACGAAGCCCGTGCGGGCGACCGTGTTGCCGCCCCAGCCGCGCCGGACCAGCTCGTCGAACTCGCGGTCGAAGCGCGCCAGTGCCGTGAACGGATCCCACCGCGTGATGGCCATACCGACCTCCGTGCTGTGCTGAACTGTGCAACTTGCCTGTAGCACGGTTATAGAACATGAGTGTTAGGCGCGCAAGTGTGGCCACGAAGAAGCCCCGGCCGGTGGGGCCGGGGCTCGGGGTGGGCGGTTGGGCCGGGGGGCCGGGGGCGGGCGAGGGGCCGGGGCGGGGCCGGCGTGGCCGGGGGTGCGCAGGAAGACGGTGGTCCAGCGTGCGAGCGCCAAGGCGGAAGGGAGGCGCCGCGTGCGAAGGCACGCAAGCCCCCCGACAACGCAGGCGCCCGCGCGCTGGGCCGCCGGCTCAGCAGTTGGGGCGCTTGCCGTGGTTGGCCTTGCGCTTCGCCCGGGCTGCCCTCTTGCGCTTCTTCTTCGCCATGCGCGCATACTCCCACGACCTACGAAGGGGGGACACATCCATGCGCGCAGTCCTGCTCGCCGCGACCGTCGCGGCGGCCTCGCTCGCCGCTCCCGCGCACGCCGCGCCCGTCGCGCTGGCCATCCACGGCAACGGCACCTACTTCCCCGGCTACGGCACGGTCCCGACGCCGCAGTCGATGGACATCTGGGCGACCGCGACCGACCTCACGACGACGCTGTCGTACGCCTGCCACTGGGAGCTCCAGGGGTTCGCGGACACGATCGCCGAGGGCGTCGGGGCGTGGAACGGCACGTGCGGGCCGCACGTGTTCACGTCGTGCACGTACACCCGGGCCGGCGCGGACGCGACGCTCGCCTGCCCGTCCGGCTGGGCGGGGAAGCTGGTCTGGGTCGTCGACCTGAGCAGCGCCTACACGTTCACCGTCGACGGCGTCCTCGCGACGCCGTAGCTACAGCGTCGTCCGCAGCCAGTCCACGGTCGCCTGCACACCGTCCGCCAGGCGCGTCCACGGCTCCCAGCCGAGCGCCTGGCGGGCGGCCGCGCACTCCAGCGCGATCGAGCGCGCGTCACCGATGCGCGGCGGCGCGTACTCGGGGTCGTCCGGCGCGCCGGCGGCCGCGGCGACGACGGTGTGCAGCCCGCGGTCGGTGGTCTGCACGCCGGTGCCGATGTTGAGGCGGCGGCCGTTCCCGCCCGGCCCGCAGGCCCGGACGAACGCCTCCACGACGTCGTCGACGAACACGTAGTCCCTGGTGTTGCCGCCGTCGCCGAACACCTTGGTCGGCTTCCCGGTGAGCAGCGCCGTCCCGAAGATGGCGACGACGCCGGCCTCGCCGTGCGGGTCCTGGCGCGGGCCGTAGACGTTGGCGAGGGCGAGCGAGGTGTACTCCAGGCCGTACATCTTCTGGAACGCGTGCAGGTACAGCTCCCCCGACGCCTTCGACGCGGCGTACGGCGACTCCGGCGCCGGCCGCACCCGCTCCGAGACCGGCAGCCGCGTCTGCGAGCCGTAGATCGAGCCGCCGGAGGACGTGAACACGACCTTGCGCACGCCCGCGCGGCGCGCGGCCTCGAGGACGTTGATGGTGCCGACGACGTTGACCGTCGCGTCGAAGACCGGGTCGGCGACGGACTTGCGCACGTCCATCTGCGCGGCGAGGTGGCAGATCACCTCGGGGCGCGCCTTCGCGACCACGTCGAGGAACGACGGGTCGACGATCGAGAGCTTGGTCAGCGAGAACGCGCCGCGGCGTTCCTTGTTGGCGGCCCGCGCGGCGGCGAGGTTCGACATCTTGCCGGTGGACATGTCGTCCACGCCCACGACGTCGTGGCCGTCGGCGATCAGCCGGTCGGTGAGGGTGGACCCGATGAACCCGGCCGCGCCGGTGACGAGGATGCGCACGAGGCGCAACCCTACCCGGGTCCACTCGGCCCTACTCGGCTCGGAACTCCACGTGCGCGAGCTCGACGCGGACCTCGCGGAGCTTGGTCATGAGGCGTTCGCGGACGTCGGGCGGCGTGGTGTCGCAGCCGCAGGAGCGGGCGACGAGGGTCTTGAAGACCTGCTCGAGGCCGTACTCGCGCAGGCACGGTGCGCAGTCCTCGAGGTGCTGGCGGATCTCGGCGCAGTCGGTGTCCGGCATCTCGCCGTCGAGGTACAGGTAGACCTGGTCGATGACACGCGCGCAGTCGACCTCGTGCGGATCGCCGCAGCTCATCGCGCGCCTCCCTCGGCCGAGCCCGACGGCACCAGGCCGCGTTCGGACGCGTAGCCCCACAACGACTTCTGCAACGCCTTGCGGCCGCGGTGCAGCCGCGACATGACGGTGCCGATCGGGGTCCCCATGATCTCGGCGATCTCCTTGTACGAGAACCCCTCGACGTCGGCGAGGTAGACGGCCATCCGGAACTCGTCCGGCAGGCTCGCCAGCGCGTCCTTCACGGCCGAGTCGGGCAGGTGGTCCAGCGCCTCGGTCTCGGCCGAGCGCAGCCCGCTGGAGGTGTGCTGCGCCGCGCGGGCGAGCGACCAGTCGTCGATCTCGTCGGTCATCGACTGCTGCGGCTCGCGCTGCTTCTTGCGGTACTGGTTGATGTAGGTGTTCGTCAGGATCCGGTAGAGCCAGGCCTTGAGGTTGGTGCCCTCCTCGAACTGGTGGAAGGCCGCGAACGCCTTGACGAACGTCTCCTGCACGAGGTCCTCGGCATCGGCCGGCTTGCGGGTCATCCGCAGCGCGGCCGAGTAGAGCTGGTCCAGGAACGGCAGGGCCGTCGCCTCGAAGCGCGCGGTGCGCTCCTCGACCGTCTCCTCCGCCACTCGCCACTCCTCGTAGTCCAGGGGCGACGAGGATACGCCGGGCTCGCACAGCAGGGCAGGCACGAGGGGTCCAACGCCGTCGCCGCCGGGTCGATTCCCGCCCGCTGCCCGAGCCAACCCGCCCGTAGACTCGCGGCATGGGCGACTTCCACCCCGCCGTCGAGGAGTACCTCGAGACGATCTATGAGCTCGAGGAGGCCGGCATCGTCCCGATGCGGGCCCGGATCGTCGAGCGGCTCGGGGTCAGCGCGCCGAGCGTGTCGGAGACCGTGAAGCGGCTGGAGCGCGAGGGCTACCTCACGCTGGACGACTCCAAGGCGATGGTGCTCACCGAGAGCGGGCGCAAGTACGCGACCGACGTCGTGCGCCGGCACCGGCTCGCCGAGCGCCTCCTGGTCGACGTGCTGCGGGTGCCGTGGCACCAGGTGCACGAGGAGGCCTGCCGGCTCGAGCACGCCATCTCGGACAACCTGGAGCACCACCTCATCGCGCTGCTCGGCGACCCGGCGACCTGCCCGCACGGCAACCCGATCCCCGGCTCGGCCAACGCCGCCCCGCACCTGCCGACCGTCTCGCTCGCGAACGCGACCGACGGCGTTCGCACCGAGGTGCGACGCATCGACGAGCAGCTCGAGACCGACGGCGAGGCGATGCTGCTGCTGGAGCGCAGCGACCTGATGCCGGGCTCCGCGGTCACCGTCGGCGGGCGGGCCGGCGAGGCGGTGTCGGTGACGACGAGCGCCGGCGAGACGACGGTCCCGCCACACGTGGCCTCGCTCGTCTACGTCCTCGCCTGAGCCCACTCTGCTACCACGGCCGCGACCTCGGCGAGGCAGTCGGGGGTCGTGCGGCCGTCGGCCTTGCGGGCGTTGAACGAGTGGTCGCCGCCCGCGATCTCGTGCACGTCGCCGTGGATCGCGCGCAGGTCCGCGGCCGTCCCGAACGTGTCCCTGCTGCCCTGCACGACGAGCACCGGCACGCCGGCGCCGAGCAGCTCCGGCGCGCGCGAGCGTTCCGGCCGGCCCGGCGGGTGCAGCGGGAAGCCGAGCGCCACCGCGCCCACCGCGCCCGCCTCGCGGGCGACGCGGCAGGCGACCCGCGCGCCGCTGCTCTTGCCGCCGAGCAGCAGCGGGCCCTTCGGCTTCAGCGCGCGGACGACGTGCAGCGCGACCGCGTCGAGCAGGTGCGCGGGGTCCGGCGCGCGGCGGCCGGCCACGCGGTACGGCTGGTCGAGGCGGGCCACGTCCCAACCCTGCGCGAGCAGCGCGTCGCGGACGGCGAGCAGCACCGCGGCGTTCATGTCGCCGCCGGCGCCGTGGAACAGCAGCGCGGTGCCGTTCGTCTGACCCTTCGTGCGGTCCACCGCCAGCCGGGCGGGGCCGCGAGGTGTGGCGACGTTTCGCATGATCGCTTTCGGGGGTAGAGGGAGCGCCGTGGAACGCGACATGGCTACCACACGATCCGGCATGGGCACGGAGCGCGAGTCCTACCCCGGCTACTGGCGGTTCTACGACGCCGTGGCCGTCCGGCAGGTGCGCGAGTGGCTGCCGGAGACGCCGGGTGTGGTGCTGGACATGAGCGGCGGCGGCGCGCGGTTCGCGCACCTCGCGGCGAAGGCGGGGCACCGGGTCGTGCACCTCCAGGAGATGGCCGACAACACCGTGGCCGAGCCCGGCGTGCAGCCGCTGGCGGCGGACGCGTTCGACCTGTCGTGGCTGCGCGAGGGGTCGATCGACGCGATCGTCGCGGAGTCCGGCGCGCTCTCGCAGCACCTCGCGGCGGAGCACACGTTCGGCGAGCTCCACCGGGTGCTCAAGCCGGGCGGGCGGCTGTTCCTGTGCGTGGAGTCGCTGGTGCTCGGACTGGCCCGGCTGGCCGAGCAGGAGCGGTGGGCCGAGCTCGCCGACGTGCCGTCGGCCGACGTCGTGCTGGTCGACAACCCGGACGGCACGATCTCGCGCTGCTTCTGGCCCGAGGAGCTGACCGCGGTGCTGACCGACTTCGGCTACGACGTCGAGTGGGTGCGCCCGCGCAGCGTGCTGTCGCAGGAGGCCGTGTCGCGCGCGTTGACGACGAACCCGTCCTCGCTCGACACGCTCGTCCGGACCGAGCTGGCGCTCGCCAAGGAGCGCGAGGGCGAGTCCACCGGCATCCACCTGATCGCCTCCGCCACCCGCCGGTAGGGCGCGGCGGCCGCCGCCGCCGCGGCGCGCGCCGGCGCGGCGCCGGCGCGGATTGCGCGACCCGGTCGCGTTATCAGCCGCGCCCCGCACGGGCGCGCGACCGGGTCGCGTTATCAGTCGGGCGCCGCACGGGCGTGCGACCGGGTCGCGTTTTCAGACGGGGCCGCGCGGCGGCGGGAGCGGGGCGGGGTGCCCCTACGCGCCGGGGATGCGGCCGGCCATCGGCCAGGCGGCGCGCATCGCGCGGCGTTCCTCCGGCGTCGTCGCGCCCCACACGCCGTCGCACTCGCCCGCGTCCAGCGCGGCGGCGAGGCAGGCGCCGGCGACCGTGCACGTGGCGCAGATGCGCAACGCCTCGGCCGGGTCCTCCGCGGCGTTCGGGAAGAACAGCTCCGGGTCGTGCCTGAGGCACTCGCCGCGGCTGCGCCACTGCGGCTCGGGGATCCGGTTGTCCATTGCGGCGCGGAAGCGCGGGTCGCGGCGCACGCGACGGACGAGCTCGGGTGCCGTACGGAGCGTTCGGGTCATCGGGCGATCTCCAGGTCCTGCTGGCAACTGACGCAACGCGCCGCTTCTGGACGCGCATCGAGGCGTTCGTCGGGCAGTTCGGTTCCGCATTCCACGCACCGGCCGTACGTCCCGGAGTCGAGCCGGGCGAGGGCGGCCAGCACCTCCTCGCGCTGGCCGTCGACCACGGCCAGGACGGCCTCGTCGCGTTCCAGCTCGGTCAGCTCGGACGCGGCCTCGGCCGGATGCTGGTCGATCATGCTCAGCTCGCCGGTCTCGCCGTGCTCCGCCGTGAGCGTGCGGGAGGACGACTCGAGGTCGGTGAGGAGCTGTTCGAGGCGCTGCCGGACAGCGGCTTCGTCCACGGGTTCCCTTCCGTTGCGAACACCGCTCGCGGAAAGGCGCGCGGACCCGGCGCCTTGTCTACTAGCCCGCGGACGGTACGACAAGATCCTTTCGGAGGTGCTTCAGCGCAGCCCCTGCCCCGAGTTCGCCGGGCGAAACCACACGCAGCCGTACGATCGGTGCATGCGGATCGCGGTCCGGGCCGGTGCCGCGCTCGCCGCGACGGTTCTCCTCGCCCTCGGCGCCCCGCCCGCGCCGGCCGCGGACCTGGTCCTCCCCAAGCCGCTGGGCGACATCCCGGTGCCGCCGGAGGCGTTCCCCGACCGCCCCGAACGCCTCCGCACCTCGATCGTCCCGGGCCGCGTCGACGACACCGAACGCGTCGAGGTCGCGCTCGCCCCCGACGGCTCCCCCGCCGCCGTGACGATGACCCAGCGGCTGGTGCTGCGCGGCACGGGGCAGTTCATCGTGTGGGAACGCTCCTCCGCGCAGGACGTCGAGGCGCTGGAGGACACCACCGCGCCGGTGCTCAAGCGCGAGGCGGTGATCTGGCAGGGCTTCGTGGACGGCAGCAAGACGCTCGCCGCGCGGCTCACCCTCGACCCGGCGGTCGAGGCGCAGCTCCTGCCGTTCCGGGTCGAGCTGGACTGGCGCGGCCCCGGCCGGATCGGCCCGGGCGGCGCGCTGCCCGGCCCGGGCGAGGTCGTCGTGCGGCTGCGCAACGTCACCGCGCGCGGCGTCGACCTGCCCACCGGCACCGTCGCCGACCCCGCGTCGCTCGTCGCGCCGCTGGAGGCGCTGGCCCGCGCGGGCCGCTCGCTCACGCCCGTCGTCCCCCCGGCGGCCGGCCGCGGCCTGCCGCTGTCGCTCCCCGCGCGCGAGACCGGCGCGCCGCGCAACGTCGCCGTCCCCGCCCCGCTGCGGGTGCGCGGCGCGATCACGGCGCCCGGCGCGGAGCCGGCCGGGCCGCTGCTCGGCGCGACCCGCGTCACCGGGGGCATCGGCGTCAACGGCGTGCTGCAGGGCGACGTGGAGTTCGTGCTGCGGGTCGCGGCGGCCGGGCGGCTGGCGCTGGACCTGACGGCGTTCCCCACGGTGGACCCGCGGCCGATCGAGCCGCCGGGCGACTCGTGGCGGGCGTGGGCCGCGCGGCGGCCGTCCGCGACGGAGGCGCGCCAGGTGACCGACGCGCTGGTCCGCGCCGCGGCCGAGTCGGCGCGCGCGCACGAGTACGCGCCGTACCTCGGCCACCACGGCCGCGGCACGGTCGTGACGTCGTTCCACGTCGCGATGGCGGAGGCGGCGGTCGAGCCGGCGGCGGCGGCGCCGTTGCGGCCGAAGCCGCTGCCGCTCGCGCTGGCGTCGTTCGCGCTGCTCGGCGTCGTGGCGAACGCGACCGCGATCTGGCGCCGGCTCTAGAACAGCGCGGGCAACGGCTCTAGCAGCGACGGGCCGTCGTTGCGGACGCTGTTGACGAGCGGGCTCACCGGGTACGCGTCGAAGCCCTCGCACGGCACGAGCAGCCCCTGCACGTCGTCCTGCGCGGGGTCGAGCCACTCGTCCCACGCGGCCGGGCCGAGCACCACGGGCATCCGGGTGTGCAGCTCCTTCAGCTCCGCGCACGCGCTCGTCGTGACGACCGCGCAGGTGCGGACCAGCTCCTCGGTGGCCGGATCGCGCCACACCTCGTAGAGCCCGGCGAACGCCACCGGCCCGCCGGACTTCGCGTGGATGAAGAACGGCTGCTTCTGCCGCCACTCGTACCAGCCGTCGGCCGGCACGAGGCAGCGCCGCCGGGCCAGCGCGGCGCGGAACGCCGGCTTCTCCGCGAGCGTCTCGGCGCGCGCGTTGATCAGCCGCGACGCGATGCGCCGGTCGTCCGCCCACGACGGGATGAGGCCCCAGCGGACGGTGCGCACCTCGCGCCGCTCGCGCTGCACGACGATGCAGACCGGGTCGGTGGGGGCGACGTTCCACTTGGGCGGCGGCGGCTCGTCCACCACCGTCGCGGCGTAGGTCTCCTCGAGGAGGCTCGGCGGGTACGACGCCGAGAAGCGGCCGCACATTACTGCGGCACCTCCGGCAGCGAGGCCGACAGCAGGTCGTCCTTGACGGGCTTGTAGCGCATCCGCTCGAACCGCGCGATGTACATGTCGTCGCTGGACACGCCCTCGTGGTTGCGCGGCAGGAACGACCGCTCGTCGCCGTTCGCGCCGGTCACCGACGCCTGGTGGAACGCGTCCATCAACGCCGCCCCCGTCTTCCCGCCGGAGAGCCGCAACGCCTCGTGCAGCAGCTTCACGGTGTCGTAGCCGTACATCGCCCAGTCCGGCGGCTGCACGACCTCGCGGCCGCCGTCGGTGACGCCGAACGTGTCCGGGCCGAACCGCTTCTCGTACGCCGCGCGGAACTTCCGGAACGGCTCGGGCCCGATCTCGGCGGTCATCCGGAACGACACGAACCCGACCCCGTCCAGCCACTCCGGGTGCTGCGCGAGCTGCTGGCGGACGACCGGGTCCTCGGCCGTCGGACCGGTCCAGATCGGCGCGTCCCAGCCGCGCGAGCGGACCGCCGTGACGACCGACGCGAGCACCGGCGCGCGCGCCCAGACGAGCACCGTGTCGGCGCCGGACTGGCGCGCGGCGAGCACCTGCGGCGCCGGGTCCGCGCCGGCCGCGAGCTCGACGTCGGCGGTGACCGTGAGCCGGTTCTGCGCGATCGCACGCTTGAGGTCGGCGCGGCCGTCGCGGCCGTAGCCGGAGTCGTCGGTGAGCAGCGCGATGCGCGGCTTGCGGCCGGCCAGGTAGTCGGTGAGCCGGACGGTCATCGGGCGGTTCGCCGGCGCCATCCGGAACAGCGTCGGCCGCGCGTCCTCGTCCACCAGCCCCTCGCCGCCCTCGTACGTCACGAACGTCGGCAGGCTGGCCGGTCCTGTGACGCCCGCGACGGCGACCGCGCCGACGCCGTCGGTGATCAACACCGCGGCCTTCTCGTCCACGGCGCGGCGGGCGTTGGCCTGCGCGCGCTCGACGGAGTTGCCGTGGTCGAGCTCGACGACGCGGTACTTCGCGCCCTTGGCGTTGAGCTCGTCGACGGCCAGCCGGGTGCCGTTGACGATCGACTCGGCGACCCACGGCGACGCGGACAGCGGCGCGCTCACCACGATCATGACCTCGTCGCCGGCCCGCCCCTCGCCTCCCGGGGAGCACGCGGTCAGCAGCAGCAACGCGGCGGCGGCGCGCCTCACGCGGGGACCTCCTCGCCCAGGTACGCCGACCGCACCCGCGGGTCGGCCCGCACCTCGCCCGGCGGGCCGGAGGTGACGACCTCGCCGGCGGCGAGGACGGTCACGACGTCGGCGACGGCCGCGACGAAGCGCACGTTGTGTTCTACGACAAGAACGGCGCGGCCGTTCCCCGCGAGCCGGCGCAGCAGGGCGCGGAGGCGTTCGGTCTCGGCCAGCGACATCCCGGCGGCGGGCTCGTCCAGCAGCAACGCCGTCGCGCCCGTCGCCGCCGCGCGCGCGACCTGGAGCAGCCGCTGCTCGCCGTAGGTCAGCTCGTGCGGCCGGGCGGCGGCGCGTTCGGCGAGTCCGGTCTCGGCGAGCACCGCGGCGGTCCACGCGGCCGCCGTGCGCCGGGACTGCCGGGCCGACGGCGTCGCGAGCAGCGTGCGCCAGGTGCCGCGCGGCTCCGTCGCGCGGGCACCGACCGCGACGTGCTCGGCGACCGTGAGGCCGGGGAACAGCACGGTGTCCTGGAACGTCCGCGCCACCCCCGCGCGCACCCGCCGCGTCTGGTCCAGCCGCGTGACGTCGCGGCCGAGCACGACGACCCTCCCCGCGGCCGGTGTCGCGCCGGCGAGCGCGCGGAGCAGCGTGGTCTTGCCGGAGCCGTTCGGACCGATCAGCGCGTGCACCTCGCCGGAGCGCAGCGCGAGGTCGACGCCGCGCAGCGCGGTGACGCCGTCGTAGTGCTTCTCGACGCCGGTCGCGGTGAGCACGACGGGACCGGGCTCGGCGTCCGGCACGTCCGCGACGGCCGCGGGCTCGGTCGGCGGCGCGGGGGCGCGGCGGCGGTCGAGCCACCGGGCCACCGGCTCGCGCAGCGCGAGCGCGGCGACGAGCACCAGCGCCGTGACCAGGCCGCGGCCGCGCTCGGTGCCCACACCGGTGGGCAGCAGGAGCAGCAGGCCGACGCCGAGCAGCGGGCCGTACGGGTTGGCGCTGCCGCCGACGAGCACCGCGACGAAGAGCTGGATCGACAGCAACGGCGCCACGCTGGACGGCGCGACGACGCCGAGCAGCACCGCGGTCCCCGCGCCGGCCAGCGCGCCGAACGCCGCCGACGCGGCGAGGGCGTTGCGCCGCAGCGCGGGCGCGTCGACGCCGACCGACGCGGCGGCCTCCGGACCCTGCCGCAACGCCGCGAGGTCGAGCCCGACCGCGCCGCGCCCGAGCGCCCGGGTGCCCAGCACCAGCGCGAGGCAGAGCGCCGCCGCGATCGCGACGTGGGTGCGCGGCGTGAGCAGCCAGCCGAGGCCGAGGCTCGGCGAGACGAGCAGCGCGGGCGACTCGCGGACCAGCCCCTGCGTCCCCCCGAACGTCCCGGGGAACGCCGCCAGCACCGCCGCCGCGAGCCAGGCCAGACTCCACGTGCCGAGCGCGAGGAACGCGCCGCGCAGCCGCGAGGCGCCGTAGTCGAGCAGCCAGCCGAGCAGCCCGGCGCCGGCCACCGCGGCGGCCACCGCGACGCCGAGCGGCAGGTGCCCGGCGAGCAGGACGGTGCCGAAGCCCCCGACCGCGACGAACGCGCCCTGCCCGAGCACCGGCTGGCCGGCGTAGCCGACGGCGACGTTGAGCCCGAGCGCGGCGAGCAGCAGGTACAGGTCGCGCGCGACGTCGACCTCGGTCACGGGCGCGCCACCCCCGGCGCGCGCAGCCCCTCGGGCCGGACCGCCAGCACCACGACGAGCAGCCCGAGCGCGAGCACGTCACGGTACGCGGGACCGAGCGACGACGCGACGACGAACGCCTCGACGACGCCGAGCGCGAGCCCGCCGGCGATCGCGCCGCGCGCCGAGCCGAGCCGGCCGAGCAGCGCGGCCGTGGTGCCCTTCAGGCCGAGCACGACGCCGCCGCTGACCGTGACCGGCCCGGCCGGCGCGGAGAGCAGCCCGGCGACGCCGGCCAGCAGGCCCGCGACCGCGAACGCCACCAGCACCACCCGCCCGGTCGGCACGCCCATCAGCGCGGCCGCGTCGCGGTCGTCGGCGACCGCGCGCATCGCCCGGCCGTAGCGGCTGTGCACGAGCAGGCGGTCCACCGCGGCGCCGACCGCGAGACCGATCGCGAGCACCGCCACGAGCCGCAGCGGGAACGACGCGCCGTCCGGCAGCCCCACCTCGCGGGCCGGGAGGCGCAGCGGGTCGGCGACGTTGTACGCCTCGCGGGTCAGCACCAGGCCGAGCGCCTCGCGGACGACGAGGCCCGCGGTCACCGTCGCGGCGACCCAGCCGAGCTCGCCCCCGAACGGCCGCACCGCGACGACGTACAGCAGCGCGCCGAGCGCGGCGCCGGTGGCGAGCGCGAGCGCGACCTGTGCGACGGCGATGGAAACGGACGGCGTGCGCAGCACCGGCGTGGTGCCGACGGTGACGAGCACCGCCGTGAACGTCGCGCCGGCGATCAGGTCGCCGTGCGCGAAGCTCAGCACGCGGACGAGCCGGTAGCAGAGGGTGAAGCCGAGCGCGACGAGTCCGTAGACGGCGCCCTGCGCGAGGCCGGTGACGGCCGCCTGGAGCGCGACGCCCACGCTCATGCCGGGGCCCCCGCGGCGGGCGCGCTCACCCGAACGGGAGCGGCGTCGCGTTCGGGGGCGGGGTGTAGCCGATGTCGTACGGGGCGCTGGTGTCGCGGACGACGGCGAGCAGCCACAGCGTCGTGCACCGCTCGGTCGTGCCGAACACCCGGATCAGGCCGCGCAGGCCCTCATTGCGCTGGAACTGCACGTCGAGCTCGGCCGGCTCGGAGTCGCCGCGGCCCAGCCGCAGGCCGGATCGCGGGAACTCGCCGAGGATGAAGTTGCGGCTCTCGAACATCGACATCGGCGTGACGAACCGCACCTGCGTCACGTTGCCGCCGCTCGCGTCGCTGACCTTCTGGATGGTGACGCCGTCCGGGCGCGGGATGAAGTCGGGCACGTCCTTCGGCCACTTCGGCTTCGTCGCCTTCGGCGCGGGGCACGGCTGCTCGGTGGCCTGGGCCGGGACGGTGCGGGTGGGCGTGGCGTTCGGCTTCGCCGCGGGCGCGCAGGAGAGCGCCGCGAGGGCGAGGGCGGGGACGGCGAAGCTCAGGCGCACTCCCAGAGGATACGTGCGACCATCCGGGCTCGTGCCCTGGAACGCGCCCCGAGCGGCCCGACCCGTCGACGCGGTCGTCGCGCTGCCCGGGTCGAAGTCGGTCACCAACCGCGCGCTGGTGCTCGGCGCGCTCGCCTCCGGGACCACCGTCGTGCGGGCTCCGTTGCGCGCGCGGGACACCCTGCTGATGGCGGCGGCGTTGCGCTCGCTGGGCGCGTCGGTCGTGGACTCCGGCCACGACTGGGTCGTCTCCGGCGGCCCCGCGCCGGCCGCCGCCCGGGTCGAGCTGGGCAACGCCGGCACCGTGTCGCGGTTCCTGCTGTCGGTCGCCGCGCTGCGGCAGGGGACGTACGCGTTCGACGGCGACGCGCGGATCCGCGAGCGCCCGGTCGGCCCGCTCGTCGCGGCGCTGCGGGCGCTCGGCGCGGACGTGTCGGGGGACGCGTTCCCACTCGTCGTGCACGGCACCGGGTCGCTGCGCGGCGGCGCCGTCACGCTCGACGCGTCGGCGTCGTCGCAGCTCGTCTCCGGCCTCCTCCTGTCAGGGCCGCTGATGGAGTCCGGGCTCGACGTCCGGCACTCCGGCGCCCGCGTGCCGAGCCGGCCGCACCTCGACATGACGGTCGCGATGATGCGGGCGTTCGGCGCGGACGTGACGGTCGCGGAGGACCGCTGGGTCGTCGCTTCGAGCGGCTACGCCGCCGTCGACGTGGACGTGGAGCCGGACCTGTCGGGGGCGGCGCCGTTCGTCGCCGCGGCCGTCGTGACCGGCGGCACCGTGCGCGTCCCCGGCTGGCCGAAGGAGACGACGCAGCCGGGCGCCGCGCTCGTCGGGCTGGCCGAACGCCTCGGCGCGACCTGCGTGCTCGACGCGTCCGGCCTCACCGTGCGCGGGCCGTCGCGCGTCGCGGCGATCGACGCCGACCTGTCCGACTGCGGCGAGCTCGCGCCGGTGCTCGCCGCCGTCGCCTGCGTCGCCGGCGGCGCGACGACGTTGCGCGGCATCGGGCACCTGCGGGTGCAGGAGACCGACCGGCTGGCCGCGCTGGCGACCGAGCTGCGGGCGTTCGGCGCCACGGTGACCGAGGCGCCGGACGCGCTGTCGATCGAGCCGGGGCGGCTGCGGCCGGGGACGTTCCGGACGTACGACGACCACCGGCTCGCGATGGCCGCCGCCGTCCTCGGCCTCGTCACCGACGTCGCCGTCGAGAACGTCGAGACCGTCGCGAAGACCATGCCGGACTTCGTGGACCGCTGGACGGCGATGCTCGGGTGAGCCGGCGGGACCTGGACGAGGACGACGTCCGCACCCGGCCCGGGCGCGGGACCCGGCCGCGTACGCGCATCCGGCCCAAGCACGAGAGCGCCGTCGAGGCGATGGTGGTGACGTTCGACCGCGGGCGCTTCACCTGCCTGGTGGACGGCCACGAGGTCGTCGCGATGAAGGGCGGCGAGGTGCGCCGCACCGCCGTCGCCGTCGGCGACCGCGTGCGGGTCGTCGGCGACACGTCGGGGAAGCCGGACACGCTCGCGCGGATCGTCGGCGTGCTGCCGCGGACGTCGTTGCTGCGCCGGACCGCCGACGACACCGACCCGGTCGAGCGCCCGCTCGTCGCGAACGCCGACCAGGTCGTCGTGGTCGTCGCGCTGGCCGACCCACCGCCGCGGCCGCGGCTCGTGGACCGTTGCCTCGTCGCCGCGTGGGACGCCGGGCTCGACGTGCTGCTGTGCCTCACCAAGAGCGACCTCGCGCCGCCCGATGACCTGCTCGCGCTGTACTCGCCGCTCGGCGTCGCGTCCGTCGTCGCCGGCCGCGGCACCGCGCTCGACCCGGTCGTGGAACGGCTGCGCGACCGCGTCTCCGTCCTCGTCGGCCATTCGGGTGTCGGGAAGTCCACGCTCGTCAACGCGCTCGTGCCCGACGCCGCCCGCCGCGTCGCCGCCGTGTCCGGCGTGGGCAAGGGGCGGCACACGTCGGTGACCGCGATCGCGCTGCCGCTGCCGTTCGGCGGCTGGGTCGTGGACACGCCGGGCATCAGGTCGTTCGGGCTCGGGCACGTGACGCCGGAGTCGGTGCTGCGGGCGTTCCCTGACCTCGCGCCGGGCGCGGCCGAGTGCCTGCCGAACTGCGACCACGGGCCGGACGCGCAGCACTGCGGCGTCGCCGAACGCGTCGCCGAAGGGCTGGCGGAGCCGTTCCGGCTGGAGTCGTTCCACCGCCTGCTCGCCGCGCGTTCCGGCGAGGACGACTAGCGCGGCGCGGACCCGCCGGTGAGCGTGGCGTGGACCTCGCGGTACGCGGCCCGCACCGGCTTCCACCGCCGGGTTCCCATCAGCCGGACCGCCGCGGCACCGATGGTCAGGACGAGGGCGCCGAGGACCGGCAGCGCCCACCACCAGCGGTCCAGCTTGGTCAGCGCGATGCCCATCAGTCCGCTGCCCGTCACGAGCAGCATCTCGCTGCCGACGACGCACATCAGCACGCGGTCGTCGGCGAGCGAGGCGTAAGCGGCGGCCACTCGCGCGTCGCCGACAGACTCGACGGCCGGCCACCGCCGCGGCGGGCGGACCTGATGGATCGCCGCGTCGGCGAGGTCGAGCCCGGCCAGCGGCGGCAGGCTCCGCGCCTCGCGGAACCTCCGGACGTTGCACCGCCAGGCCCGCAGCGACGGGACCAGAATCACGACGCCGATCAGGCCGCACAGCGTGACGAAGACCCGGTCGCTCATTCGTCGTCCGCCAGGTGCAGCGCGAGTACGACCTCGGTCGGGCGCAGGCCCATCGCGATGATCCGGATCGATATTGCGAACCCGCCGGCCAGCCCGGCGAGGCCGAGCGTGGGGCCGATGAGCGCGTCGAACCCCACGGCGTACTGCACCGGGATCAGCACCAGCAGGACGCCGGCGGTCGTCATGAGCGCCCAGGCGGCCGCCCGCACGAGCGGCGCCATCGCGCCGTACGGCTCGTGCGGCCGCCGAGGCGTGCCATGGCACACGGCAGCGATCACCCGCATCGTTCCCCCGTCGTGGTGTGGCGACGTCTACAGCAGTGTGCCCGTCGCGGTGAACGACGTGACCGGGTTCGGGTTCCCGACGGACACCGCGAACGTCCCGGCGGTCGTCGTGCAGGCGATGCTCCAGGACGTCAGGCTCAGCGTGAACGGGCACGCGGTGCCGGTGACCGGCCCGCACGTCACCTCCGCGAAGCCGGTGATCTGGCCCGGCGAGTAGTTGACGCCGGAGCCCTCGATCCGGCAGCCGTACGTCGTGCCCAGCGGGTCCGTGGCGGTACCGGAGAACCCCACCGCGTTCGGCCACAGCGGCGTCGGCGTGGCGTAGAAGCCGGGTGCGACGTAGCCCGTGCCGGTGACGGTGAGCGGCGGCACGGCGCGCGCGGGCAGGACCGGCAGCAACGCCACCGCGGCGGCGATCGCCGCGCCCGGGATCGCGCGCGCGGCGCGGCGGAAGTCGTTGGTCACGAGTCCTCCCCGCTACGCGAGCACGCCGCTCGCGGAGAACGCGATGCCGTTGAAGCCGCTCACCGCGAGCGTCCCCGCGGCGTTCGGGCAGGCGATCGTGAACACCGCCGGCGTGGCGTCGAACGCGCACCCGGAGAACACGCGCGGCCCGCAGGACCCGGACATCGTCCCCGCCACGTGCCCGGTCGTGCCGTAGCCGGTGCCTTCGAACCGGCACGCGTAGGAGGGCCCGGCCGGCAGCAGCGAGGAGGTGCCGACGAACAGGAACACCTCGGGCCGGAGCTGCCCGTCGAGGCCGGGCGCGATGTACCCGTTACCGGTGAGCGACATCGGCGGGAGGGCGCTCGCGGGCGCCGCCGCGACGAGCACCACGGATGCCGCCGCGACGGCGGCACGCTGGACGAGGTTCACGCGCCCGAGGCTAGGGCCGGCGGATGCCGGTCCGGTACGGCCAGGTGGCCAGAGATCAGACCGGGAACGTGCCGCCGCTGCGCCAGTACACGCCGTTCTCCCGTGACAGGTCGAACGCCGCTGCCGGTCGGCGGCTGGGTCGCCGACACGCCGGGCATCAGGTCGTTCGGCTCGGGGAGTCGCTCCGAGGACGACTAGCGCGGCTCGTCAGGCTCGGCCGGCGCGGGCCTGCCACCGCTCGATGAACCTCCGGATGCGCGCGACCTCGCCGTGCTGCGGCCCCAGGACGCTTTCGGTCCGGAGGAGCACGTCGGCGAGGTCCGCGAGCGCCACCTCGGGACCGTCGACGTAGCCGCGGAGGAAGGCGAGCGAGGCATGACTCCCCAGGGTCGTCGGGCTCTCCGGTCCCAGGACCGTGTAGTAGTCGCTCACGAGCTCTTCGAACTGCGCGACCGCCGTCACGAAGTCAGAGCTACGGGAGTGCCAGGCGGCGATGTCGTGCCGGATGACGAGCGCCTGCGGCGAGTTCTCACCGGCGACGTCGCGCACCTTCGGGAGCAGCGCCTCGAGACGGGCGATCGCCTCGGCGTGGTCCCCGAGGTCGCCGTGCGCGTTCGCGATGTGGCGCTCCAGCATCAGCGTCCGCTCGGACATCACGCCAGCGACGCGCGCCGAGTGGTCCCGCAGCTCGGTCATCGCCTCCAGCGCGCCGCCGGCATCGCCGGCGAGCCTGCGGTAGTGGGCGATGCTCTCGCGGGCGCTGAGCGCGTTGGGGTCGTCGGGGCCGAGCTCCCGCTCGATGTGGGGAAGGAGCGCGCTCATCTCCTCCAGCGCGCCCTCCGCGTCACCGGCCTTCTCGCGCCAGTACGCCCGCGTCCCGCGCGCGACGAGCGACGACTCCGCTAGCTCGCCGAACGTATCGGTGCAGCGCGTCGCGAGCACGTCGAAGTGCGCCACGGCCTCCTGCGCCATGCCCGCGCCGCCCAGGCTGTTGCCGGCCCTGAACACGAGATGCAGGAAGGTGCCGTCCCGAAGCGAGGCGCCTCGGTCGTCGAGCGCGGCGACGTTCGCACGGAGCGCGGCCACCAGCGCGCGGTCACGCTCGATCTCGGGCCAGGTGCCGAAGATCGCGTCCGCCGCCACGACCTTCACGACCTCGCGTTCGGCGGCGTCCAGGTGGTCGATCGTCGCGCGCTGGGCGAGCGCGTGCATGCGCACCGCCCGCGGCCCGCCGCCCGGGTCGTGCCGGACCAGGCTCAGCCGGTGCAGGTTCCTGATCGTGCGCCGCGCGTCCTCCGCACTGACCGCGGACCCGCCCCCCACGAACTTCCGGGCGGCCTCGGACGTGAGGACCTCCTCCGGGACGCCGTTGGGGTCGAGGTGCGCGACGAGCGCGAGCATCGGTCCGGCGCGCCCGCGCGGCTCCAGCGCGTCGGCCCGCTCGGTGGCCAACGACCAGGTCGCGGCCAGCGGACGCGGGTACTCGTCACCGCTCTCGGCCACGTCGGGGTCGAACAGCTCCGCGAGCCGGCGGGACCTGTCGGCGAACGCGCGGCGGTAGTCGGCACACGTGATGCCGTCGTTGAGGACGACGGCGGCCGCCTGCGACAGCGCGAGCGGCAGGTGCCCGAGGTCGCCCGCCAGCTCCGCCGCCTGCGCCGACGCGTCGTCGCGGGCGCCGGGCGCCGGCTGGAGCTTTCGCCGGAGGTACTCCACCGACTCCTCCGGCGAGAAGACGTCGACGTCGACCGCGATGCGGCCCTGCGTCACGAGCGACGCGTCGCGTCTCCGGGACGTGACGACGACCCGGCCGGCGCCCCCGCGCGGCCAGAGCCCCACCAGGTCCCCCGGATCGGCCACGTCGTCCAGCACGAGGAGCCAAGGCCGTTCCGTGTCGGCGAGCCAGTTCAGCGCGGCCGCCGCCTCCGCCTCCACGTCTCCGCCGGCCGGCGGGAGCCGCAGGGACGCGTGGAGCGCCGAGTAAGCCGCGAGCACGTTCGACCGCGACGAGGCCGTCACCCAGACCGCGACGTCCACCGACCGGCCTCCGGCCGCCCGGCCCAACGCCCGGTGGAACACTGCCGCCGCGAGCTGCGTCTTGCCGGTACCGCCGTCGCCGTGCAGCACGAACGTCGGGGTGCTCCCGTCCGCGTCCGCGACGGGATCGAGCTCGGCGAAGATCGCGGCGCGCTCGACGTAGGCGTCCGCGATGAGTGGCGCCCGGCCGATGATGACCGGCCACGCCACCGGCGGCGCCGCGTTGACGAACGCGTTGACCTGGGTCCCGCCCGTGCCGACCTGGACGCCCCACGCATCGCGCGCGTCGAGCTCCGGCGCGCGCGGGGCGTCGGGATCTCGAGGTGTCATGACGCGGGTGGCCGCCCGAAGACGTTGGCCTGCTGGTTGCCGTCCCCGACCTGCACGCCCTGCGCGCCGCGCAGGTCGACGTGGTACTTGCCGGCGGCGGCACCGTCGGCGTCCAGGAGGCTCATCAGGTGCTGGGCCGCCGCGACGACGTCGGCGTCCTCCACCGCCCCCGACGACGTCAGCACCTTCGCGAGCGGCGCCGACCACGTCTCGGGGTCAGCGTCGTGCTGGTCGAGCACGACGTCACCGGCCGGGTCGTCGCCGCCGACGCGTCTGCGGACCAGACCCTTCAGCGCGCCGTACGCGTCGCGGACGGCCTCCGACGCCGACTCGCGCATGCCGGCGGCCGCCCCGGCGCCGAGCGCGCCGAGCACGAGTGACAACGGATCCACGACGACCCCCGTTCGATTCGGCTGCCGCCCACGGTACCGGCCGCCGTACTACGGCACGAACGTGCCGCCGCTGCGCCAGTACACGCCGTTCTCCCGCGACAGCAGGTCCTCGTCCACGAGGTAGCGGCGGATCGTCACGTAGTCGTCGGTGAACGCGCGCAGCATCGCGTTGACGTCCTTCTCCGGGTACCGCTCCCCCGGCTCGAACACCTGCACGACGTGGTCCAGCAGCACGCGGCGCTTCGTGCGCTGCGCCGGCATCCGGACGATCCGGCCGTCCCGGAGGAACGACCGCAGCACCTTCGCGGACTCGGCGTCGGCGCCGGCGTACTCCTCGACCGGCGCCGTCACGCGCGCGGCCTCGCGCAGCGGTGTGAGGTCCACCTGCCACGAGGTGCCGTCGGACACCACGACGCCCGCGTCCTCCAGCCGGGCGAGCGCGCGGCCGGCGGCACGCGCGTCGAGGCCGGTGCGTTCGCGCACCTCCGCCGACGTGGTGGCGCCCAGCACCAGCGCCGCGACGACGCGCAGCCGGTCGTCGTCGGCCAGCAGCCCCAGCAGCGTCGCGGCCTCGCTCACCCGTCCATTGTGGCCGCCGAACGCACCCCCGGCAGATTTCGCGACCCGGTCGCGCGCCCCGCACCCGTCTGCCCGATTTCGCGACCGGGTCGCGAAATCTGCGCCGCAGGCGCCGCAGGCGCGCTACGCCCCTGCGCCGGCCGCGATCGTGTCGTGGACCTGGTCGGCGCGGGCGCGCAGCGCCTTCTCCTCGTCGATCGCGTCGGCGATGCGCTCGTCGTCGCGCATGATCGAGTCGATGTCGACGGCGGCGTAGTCGAGCACGCCCATGTCGGCGTACGCCTTCTGGATCTTGTCGCCCCACAGGCCGATGTCCTTGACGATCGGCACGATCCGCGTGAACAGCAGGGACCGGTACGCCCGCATCAGCGGCGACGCCTCCACGAAGTCGACGCACTCCTGCACGTCGAAGCCGAGCGTCTCCCACACCTCGCGGCCCTGGAACCGGTCGCGCAGCAGGTAGCACCCCTCGACGACGAACTCCTCGCGCTCGTCACGCTCCTTCGACGTCATGTCGGCGTACGCGTCCTTCAACGCCAGCCGGCCGAACGCCACGTGCCGCGCCTCGTCCTGCATGACGTAGGCGAGGATCTGCTTCGGCAACGGCGACGTGGCCGACTCGCGCAGCAGCCCGAACGCCGCCAGCGCGACGCCCTCGATCAGCACCTGCATGCCGAGGTACGGCATGTCCCACCGCGAGTCCGACAGCGTGTCGTTCAGCAACGCCTGGAGGTGCTGGTTGATCGGGTACACGAGCCCGACCTTCTCCTGGAGGAACCGCGCGTACGTCTCCGCGTGCCGCGCCTCGTCCATGACCTGCGTGGCGGCGTAGAACTTCGCGTCCAGGTCCGGCACGGCCTCGACCAGCCGCGCCGAGCAGATCGCCGCGCCCTGCTCGCCGTGCAGGAACTGGCTGAACTGCCACGACACCATGTGCCGGGTCAGCTCGTCGCGCTCCGCCTGGGAAAGCTTCTCGTACGTCGGCGAGCCGTAGATCGGCGTCAGCTCGACGGGCATCCCGAGCGGGTTCGCCGGGTCGACGTCGAGCGACCAGTCGACGCGGGTCGCGGCGTCCCACTGCTTCTGCTTGCCCTTCGCGTACAGCGACAGCAGCCGGTCGCGGCCGTCGTCGTACTCCCACGTGAAGTGCGTCTGCCCCGCCATCGGCACGTCCCAGCCGTCGCCTACGGGCGGGAACGCGTACTGGTCGTGCGTCGACATGGTCAGACCCTCCGGGGTTCGAGTGCGTCGAGGTCGAGCAGGCGGGCGGCGGTCGCCGCGATGCGTTGCGCGGCGGCGGCCGGCGCGGGGTCGGGCTGGACGATGTACGACAGCGCGAGGCGGACGACGACCTCCGCGGCCTCGGTCGCCGCGCCGGTGTCGACCTGGGGCCAGTGCGCGGCGAAGTACGCGACCAGCCGCCCGCGCGCGGCGGCGAGCATCGGCTCGGCCCGCGTGGTCATGTACGGCAGCAGCCCGGCGTCGCCGTTCTCCGTGAGGATCGAGCGGACCAACGGGTTGTCGCGGGCGGTGGCGAGCGCGTACTCGGCGGCCGCCCGGATCGCCGCCGGAACGTCCGCGGGGTGGCGGTCCATCGCCCGCTCGACACCGTCGAGGAAGCGGGTCGTCTCGCGCAGCGCGAGGTGCAGCGCGACGCCCTCGCGCCCTCCGAACTGGTCGTAGAGCGTCTGCCGCGACACGCCCGCCGCCGCCGCGACGTCGGCCATCCGCGCCCGCTGCCAGCCGGTCGTCACCGCGACGTCGTACGCGGCGTCGAGCAGTGCGTCCCGGATGTCCGGCATGCGCCGCATGGTTTACACGAACGGCCTGCGTGTCAAGAGCCAGAATGGAGGCCATGCACGCGCACGACGGCTCCGGGCACGCGGCGCACGGCGGCTCCGACGCCTCCCGCCGGCTGTCGTGGGCGCTCGGCGCGAACGCGCTCATCGTCGTCGCGCAGGCCGTGGCCGGCTTCCTCGCCGGCTCGGTGGCGCTGCTCGCCGACGCGGCGCACAACCTCGCCGACGTCGCGGCCGTCGCCCTCGCGCTCGGCGCGGTGCGGATGGCGCGGCGCGCGCCGACCGAGTCGCGGTCGTTCGGCTGGCTGCGCGGCGGCGTGCTCGCGGCGCAGGCCAACGCCGCCGCCGTCCTGGCGCTCTCCGCGCTGCTGCTCTACGCCTCCGTCGACCGGCTGCGCGACCCGCGCGAGGTCGAGGGCGGCGTCGTGCTCGCCGTGGCGGCGGTGGCGTTCGTGGTCAACGGCGGCGCGGCGTTGCTGCTCCGCCACGAGCGCGACCTCGGCGTGCGCTCCGCGCTGCTGCACCTCGTCGGCGACGCGCTGG
The DNA here is from genome assembly GCA_036382875.1 of Mycobacteriales bacterium. Classification (GTDB taxonomy): domain Bacteria; phylum Actinomycetota; class Actinomycetes; order BP-191; family BP-191; genus BP-191. The sequence goes on along the minus strand of DASVPJ010000001.1, from coordinate 75,742 downwards.
CGTCGTTCGTCGTCGCGGTCGCCGGCCTGGTGATCCTGGTGACCGGGCACTACGAGGTGCTGGACCCCGCGGTGTCGATGGTCGTCGCGGTGTTCGTGCTCGTCAGCGGCTGGCGGCTGCTGCGCCAGGCCAACGCCGTGCTGCTGGAGGGCACGCCGCGCGGCGTGGTGCCCGACGACGTGCTCGCCACGATGGCCGCGGTGCCGGGCGTGGAGTCGGTGCACGACCTGCACGTGTGGAGCCTCGACGGGACGCGGCACGCGCTGTCCGCGCACGTCGTCGTCGCGGGCCATCCGACGCTGGAGGAGGCGCAGCTCGTCGGCACCGCGGTGAAGCGGGCGGTCAGCGCGCCGTACGGCATCGCGCACGCCACCGTCGAGCTCGAGTGCGAGGGCTGCGTGGACGACGGCAACTGGTGCGCCCTGTAGGGCACCATCGGCGGATGCCGCAGCGCGCCGTGCCGATCGACGTCCCCGGGCTCGCCTGGTCGGCGGGCTCCCCCGAGCCGGTCGTGGTCGCGAGCGAGCGGCGCTGCCTCGTCGCGTTCTACCGGCGCGAGGCGGAGGGGTGGACGCTGGAGGACCCGCCGGCCGACGAGGTCGCGGTGGCCGAGCTCGACGGCTGCGTCGTGGTGCGGACCGGGTTCCCGAACGACGAGGCGCTGGGCGGCCACCCGCTGGCCGGCGCCGGGCTGGAGCCGTACCGCGCGCACGTCGTCGAGGACTCGGAGTGGGTCGAGGAGCTGCGCCGGGTCGAGTCGCACCACCCGGCGCCGTACCGGATCGAGGCGCGCCACTACCTGCTGGCGTTCCACGACTCCACGCTCGAAGCCGTCGCGCGCGACCTCCGCGTGGTGGGGACGTTCGCCACCATGCGCGACGCGGTCGCGCACATGGCGTCGCTGGTCGGCTAGGAGCGGCGCCTGCGGTACGACCGCGCGCCCGCCCACACGGCCGCCCCGCCGACCAGGGCGAGGCCGACGGGCAGCGTCGGGAACGGCTCGCCGGTGTTCGGCAGCCCGGTGCCGCCGCCGGACCCCGAGCCCGAGCCGCCGACCTGCCCGACCGAGCCGATCGGCCGGAACGTCACCTTGTCCGCGTTCGGCATGTTCGGCTGCGCCGGCGGGGCCGGCTGGGTCTTCCAGTCGCCGGGGGCCAGCTCGCCGGACTCGGCGCGCGCGAGGTTCGACGCCGCGACCGCGGTGACCGCGGGGTCGCCGCCGCCGGGCGGCGGGTTCGAGCACGAGTACGTCGCCTCGATGGCGAGCGGCAACGACGTCTCGTACTCGTTGCCGTCGAAGCAGTTGCCGCCGCCGGCCGCGGTGCCGAGCGCGAGGTCGGCGACGCCGGAGCCGGACACCTTGTTGCCCTCCACCCGGTTGTTCTTGGTCGGGTAGAAGTTGCCGGTCACCGGCGCGTCCGGCACCGGGCCGGGGCCGATGCCGGGGATCGGCAGCACGACGATGCCGAAGTACAGGTGGTCCTCGACCCGGTTGTTCTTGACGACGTCGTCCTCGCCGCCGGCGACCGCGATGCCCATGCCGTAGACCGACGCGAACGCCGGGTCCTTGTACGGCGCGCTGCGGTTCTGGTTGCCGTGCACGTAGTTGTTCGTGATGACGATGTCCTGCTGCGGCGGGTTCTCCTCGCTGTCGAGCGTGTTCGGCGTGATGCCGCCGCCGTAGTTGTCCCACCACTCGGAGTCGGTGATGAGCAGGTCGCCGCCGGCGTTGGTGCCGGAGTAGCCGAGGCCGGACAGCGTCGCCTTCACCCGCCGGATCGTCTGGTGGCACGGCTTGCACTGGCCGATGTAGAAGCCGGAGTCGCGGCTGCCGGACGCCCACGAGTCCTCGAAGACGCCGTGCTGCGAGGCGAACGAGTAGATGCCGTAGTCGCCGGAGTTGTACGACGTCAGGTACGACCCGCGGAAGCCGTCCGCGCCCGTCCAGTAGAAGTTGTTCAACGTCGTGTAGCGGGCGGTGATGTTCTCGATGACGACGTTGTCGGCGTCCTGCACGAGGAAGCCCATCGGCCGCGTGAACTCGCCGTCGACGATGGTCTTGTTGCGGTCGAGCCCGCGGATCGTGATGTCGCTCGTCGTGACGGTGACCTGCTCCTTGTAGACGCCCGGCGACACGAGCACGACGTCGCCGGGCTTGGCCGCGTCGACCGCCTTCTGGATCGTCTTGTACTGCGACGGCACCCGCCGTACCTGCGGCCCGGTGTCGTTGCCGGGCCCGCTGGTGCCCTGCGGCGCGCCGATGGTCGGGCCGCCGGTGCCGACCTTGATGACGCCCGCCATCCCCTTGCCGGAGCCGGACGAGTGGAACGAGCAGTAGTAGTAGTACGTGCCGGCGTTCGGGAACGTGATCGAGTACGTCTGCCCCGGCTCGACGGCCGGCGACTGCTTCGACTTGTCGCCGTACGTGACGTTGTGCGGCGAGCGGCCCCGGTTGAGCCAGGTGACGGTGTCGCCGGGCTGGATGGCGGTCTCGGCCGGCAGGTAGACGTTGTCCTTCATGTCGACCTGCACGGTCGCCGCGGTCGCGTGCGGCGACACCGCCAGCACCAGGGCCCCCGCCAGCGCCAGGGCCCAGGGGCGCCCGCTCATCGCGTCCTCCATCCGTACCGCAGGGTCAGTCCCGCCAGCGCCGTCGCGCCGAGCAGCAGCAGGCCGAGCGCGACGTCGTCGCCGCCGGTGTCCGGGTGCCCGGTCGCCGGGGCGGCGCCGCCGGACGCGGCGCGCACGACGAGCGTGCCCTTCATGCCGAGCGACTCGTGGTAGTGGCAGACGTAGGAGAACGTCCCCGCCTTCGTCGCCGTCCACGAGTACGACTTGCCGGGGTCGACGTTGCCGCTCTTGAAGGTGTCCCCGCCCGTCACCTCGTGCGCGCTCGACCCGTCGTTGCGCCACGTCACGGTGTCGCCGACGGAGACGGTGGCCGTCGCCGGCTTGAACTCGTTCTCGACCATCGACACGGTCGTCGGCGCGGCGCTCGCCGGCACGGCGGCGAGCAGCGACGCGGCGAGCAACGCGAGCGTCCGTCGGGTCATCAGGTGCCCTTCGCGTCGGGCTGCGGGCGCAGCGAGCGGTGCAGGTGCGAGCAGACGAGCAGCAGCAGCAGACCCCCGGCGAACGACACCCAACCACGACGGTCGCCCACCGGGACGGCGGCCGGCGCGGCGAGCCGCGCGGGCGCGGGTGCGGCGGGGCGCACCACGGCGCGCGGGTACGGCAGCGTGGGCGCGCTCCGCCCGAACGCCCGGCCGCTGTCGTCGAGCCTGGCGCGCGCCGCGACGCGGCGCGGCGCGGGCCGTACGGCGGGCCGCGCGGGTGCGACGCGGGGCGCGCGCGCGGCGGGCTTCGCGACCGGCCGGGCCGCGGGCGCGGCGACCACGCGCAGGTCGCGCACCTCCGCGCTGAACCCGCGCAGCAGCGTCGTGGACACCACGCGGATCGTGTACGAGCCCGGCTGCTTGGGCGCCCAGGTGAACGTGAACGGCACCGTCCCCACCGGCACGGTGGGCGTGTACGCCGCGAGCTCGGTCGACGTCGTACCGGTGACGACGTAGAGGCGCACCGACAGCACGCCCTCGGGGGCCTGCGTCTCGCCCTTCAGCGTGAGCGGCGCGGTCAGCACGGTGCCGGGCGCGGGGGGCTTGTCGAGCCACACGCCGGCGTCGGTGACCGGCCGCTGGACGGCGAGCGAGAGGAGCGCCGCGGCGACGCTAGGCAACGACGCCCCCGGAGACGAGCGCCGCCTGGACCACCAGGCGTTCGCGGTCGCTGTGCACCGGGTTGCACGTGGTCAGCGTGAGCAGCGGGCGGTCGCTCTGCCGGATCACCGAGAGGTCGCCGGGCGCGACGACGAACGGCTCGACCGACACCTCGTAGACGAACGTCCCCACCGGCGTGGCGAGCTCGATGCGGTCGCCGCGCCGGAGCCGGTCGATGTGCCGGAACGGCTTGCCCCACGTGACACGGTGGCCGGCGATGGCGACGTTGCCGCGCTCGCCGGGCAGCGGCGTGTTCGGGTAGTGGCCGGCGCCGGCCCGCAGCGCGTCCTTCGTCACGCCCTGCACCACCACGACGTCCAGGCCGAGGCGCGGGATGCGCATGCGGGTGAGCGGCGAGGACGTGCCGACCGTGTTCGCGCGGTAGGCGTCGGCGAGCGCCGGGTCGTCGAGCCGGTCGGCGGCGCGCGGCTGCACCCAGTGCCGGGTGAACGCGTCCGTGGCGAACGGGTACGCCACCATGCCCGCGCCGACGAGCGCGAGGCAGAGGTTCAGCGCGACGAGGGACCGGCGCAGCCACGTGCGGGAGCGGACGGCCGCCCACAGGTCGGCTGGCCGTCGCCGGGGACGAGCTACGCGAACGATGACGAACAGGGTAACGGGGCGTGACGGGTAGCCTCGCGCCGTGGACGACCTCGCGTTCGCGCTGTCCCTCGCCGACCTCGCCGACGGGGTGACGCTGCCGCGGTTCCGCGCGACCGACCTCGTCGTGGAGACCAAGCCCGACCTCACGCCGGTGACCGAGGCGGACCGGGCCTGCGAGCGCGCGCTGCGCGCCGCGATCGAGGCCGGGCGGCCCGGCGACGCGGTGCTCGGCGAGGAGTACGGCTCGACCGGCGACTCCGCGCGCGAGTGGGTCCTCGACCCGATCGACGGCACCAAGAACTTCGTCCGCGGCGCGCCGGTGTGGGCCACGCTCGTCGCGCTGCGGGTGGACGGCGTCGTCACCACCGGCGTCGTGTCCGCGCCCGCGCTGGGGCTGCGCTGGTGGGCGGCGCGGGGCGGCGGGGCGTTCAAGAACGGCTCCCCCATCGGTGTGTCCCGCGTCGCGTCGCTGGACGACGCGTTCCTCTCCTACTCGTCGCTCGGCGGGTGGGGGCCGGCGTTCCTCCGGCTGGCGGAGCGGGTGTGGCGGACGCGGGCGTTCGGCGACTTCTGGTCGTACGTGCTGGTCGCGGAGGGCGCGGTGGACGTCGCGGCCGAGCCCGAGGTGTCGCTGTGGGACCTGGCGCCGTTGCAGGTCATCGTCGAGGAGGCGGGCGGGCGGTTCACGTCGCTGGCCGGCGAGCCGCGCGCGGACGGCGGCAGCGCGGTCGCGACGAACGGCCTCCTGCACGACGCGGTGCTGGCCGCGCTGCGGGACTAGAGGTCCGGCAGGACCACGCGCGTCGATCGGCCCACCACGTCGAGCACGCGGGCGACGGAGACGTCCACCGCGGCTGCGGAAGGCGACGGCGTCGCCCGGCGGCCCGCCGGCGGCGGGGCGGGGCGGCGGGTCGCGGACCGGGAAGCCCGCGCCGGCACGTCGCGGCGGATGTCCCGCCCCGCGGCCGGCATCGCGACCACCGCGCGCGGGACCACCACGCCGGCCGCGGGACGAGCGGCCGGAACGGGAGCCGCCCCCGTGGTCACGGCGCCGGGGGTCGCGGCCGCGCTCAGCGCCAGCGCGGCGACGACCCGGCCGGTCCGGCGGCGGAGGACGAGGAGCAGCGGCACGGCGCTCGGCAGCACGCCGTCGCGGACGGCACGCCGGGCCCGGGAGAGCAACGACTCCGCCGCCTTGTACTCCGTACCGAGCACCCGCGCGACGGCACCGACGTCACAGCCGTCGGCGAACAGCTCGATGGCCGCTCGTTGCCGATCCGGCAGGTCGCGAACCCGCGCCGCGTACCACTCCGCGGTGACCCGGTCGCAGACCTCGTCCTCGGGCGACGGCACCGGTATCGACTCCCGGACGGCGTAACGCACCGCGAGCGGCTGGTACCGGCGGTCCCGGTGACGCTGCGCGCAGAGGTTGCAGACGACCCGGGTCATCCAGGCGGCGGGATTCTCGATGTCCCCCTCGTACCTGACGGCGGACGCCAGCGCGTCCACGACGATGTCGCGGGCCTCGCTCACATTTCCCACGCGCCTGGTCGCGATCCGCAGCAGCTCGTCGTGGAACACGAGCAGGTGCGACCACTCCTCGGTCGCGGAGCCTTCCGTCACGCCACGTCCCCCTGTGGCCATCCCGTCCCGGCGCCGAAAAATCTCCGCGAAGGACAAGCACGGCATTACCGACGTCCTTGTACAAAGAAGCACGATACGCACACGACGGGGGACTTCAAGTGCCGAAGCGCATCTCGATTTTCCGAACGCTGCTCGTTCCGGTGGCGACGTGGGGGCTCTTCAGCGCAGTCGGCGCGCCCGCGTCGGCGACCGGCGGAGTCGGAGTCCTGCTGGCGCCGGCCGTCGGCGCGCCGGCTGCCGGCAAGAACAACGTCACCGTCCAGTGCAACGCGACGGTCGGCGTCGCGACCGGGTTGAACCAGGTCTCCTACGTCGTGGTCGGCACCGCCGAGGCGTACTCCACCGACGGCACCCCGGCGATCGCGACCGGGGTGTACTGCGTGGTGAAGGACGCGAACGGGCGCACGTACGGCGCGACCCCGCCCACCGCGCTTCCGGGGCCGGCGGTGGCCAGCGTGGGCCTCATCAACGTGCCGTTGCTGAGCGACCCCCTGCTGTGCGGCTACGGCAACGCGCTGTTCGCGAACAACGCGACGGCGACCGGGAAGACCCTCGGCCCGTGCTGATTGGCGTGCCGCTCCGGCGGGCACTCGTCGCCGCGACCGCTGTCGCGGCGACGGTGCTGCCGGCACCCGCACCGTCGTCGGCGAAGCCGATCAAGACGGTGACGTTCGTGCTGAGACGCACGGCACACGGCGCGTCGTCGTACGACCTCCAGGTCGGCGTCTGGGGTGACGGTCGCGGCTCCTTCATCGGCGTCGTCGGCGCGGTCACCTCACGCGGCCGGGTGACCGGGGCAGAGGCACAGCTCACCGGCTCGACCGGACGGTGGCGCGGCGCCGCGGTCGCCGCGTACGGGACGCGGTGGAGCAGCTGTGCGGCAGCACCCTGCGACGACGACATGGAGGTGTACCGCGGCGTCGGCTCGACGCTCGACGACACCGAGGGCACGGACCCGGTCACGCACGTGTTCGTCGTGCTGGTCGGGACCCGGGTCGAGTACGAGTTCCACGCGAACGGCTGGACGCTCGTCCGCACCCCCCTGGCGTTCCGCTACCTCGACGGTCTCGACACCGCGCCCGCCTACGCCCGCGCCGACGGCGTCGGGGCCGAGACGTACACCGACGGCCGGCTCCCGGGCGGCCAGCGCGGCAGCATCGCGCTCGGCATCCCGCCCTGCTCGACGTCCCTCGTCGGGATCGCCCCGCGCGGTGTCGGAAGACTGACCCTCGACGGCGGCGTCAGCCCGGTGTCGGTGACGTGTCCCACCGACCGGGTGTTCCCCGCCTCCTACGCCCCCGGGCCGACCACCTGGCGGTTCCACGGAGCGGCGACGGGCGACGCGACGGCGCGCGACACCAGGCTGTTCGTCGTGGACCTGCCGGCACGGCTGCCGTAAAGGCGGTTGCCCCTCACGTCGCGTCAGGTCCTACCGTCGCTGCCATGCGCGTCGGCGACCTCGCGGCGCGGACCGGCCTGACGGTCCGCACGCTGCACCACTACGACTCCCTCGGGCTCGTGGTGCCGTCCGCGCGCACGCCGGCGGGGCACCGCGAGTACGACGACGCCGACGTGCGGCGGCTGTACCGCGTGGTGGCGTTGCGGCGGCTCGGGCTGGCGCTCGGCGACATCGCCGCGGTGCTCTCCGACGAGGCGGACCCGCGCGCGCTGCTGCGCCGGCAGCTCGCGGAGACCGACCGGCGCATCGAGGCGGAGCGCGACGTGCGCGACCGGCTCGAGGCGCTGCTCGCACAGCTCGACCGCGGCGCGGAGCCGACGACCGACGACCTGTTACGAGCCGTGGAGGCGATGACGATGGTGGAGAGGTACTACACGCCCGAGCAGCTCGAGACGCTCGCGCGGCGGCGCGAGGAGCTCGGGCCGGAGGGCATGGCGAAGGCGCAGCAGGACTGGGTCGACGTCTACGCCGACCTGGACGCGTTGCGCGAGGAGGGCGTGGACCCGGCCGACCCGCGGGCGCAGGCGGTGGGCGCGCGGGCGCGCTCGCTGATCCAGCAGTTCACCGGCGGCGACCCGGAGATGTACGCGTCGCTGAAGCGCCTCTACGACACCGAGGGCGCCGAGCAGGCGTCGCGCGGCATGGTCACGCCGGAGCGGGCGGCGTACCTGGAGGCCGTGATGCAGGCGGGCCGCTCAGACGGATAGCGCGCCCACGAGGTCGGCCAGCGTGGCGCGGTCCGCGCGGTAGTACGCCCACACGCCGCGCTGCTCGCGCGTCACCAGGCCGGCCTCGTGGAGCACCCGCAGGTGGTGCGACACGGTCGGCTGGGCCAGCGCCAACGGCGCCGTGAGGTCGCACACGCACGCGCCCTCCTCGCCGCGGGACAGCACGATCGACAGCAGCCGCAGCCGCGCCGGGTCGGCCAGCGCCTTGAGCCGCCGCGCCAGCAGCGCGGCGTCCTCGGCGGACAGCGGGGCGGCGCCCAGCGGCGCGCAGCAGGCCTGCCGTACGGTCATGGCTTGCATCGTATCGAAGTTCGTCTATATTGACGAACGTCGATACCTACGAGGAGGCACCATGTCCCGCATTCAGCTCGCGCTCAACGTCGAGGACGTCGACGCGGCGGTGGACTTCTACCGGACGTTCTTCGGCGCGGAGCCGGCCAAGCGGCGCCCCGGCTACGCGAACTTCGCGATCGCCGACCCGCCGCTGAAGCTCGTGCTGTTCGAGGCCAAGGGCCAGGGCGGCACGCTGAACCACCTCGGCGTCGAGGTCGCCTCGACCGACGAGGTGAAGGACGCGGCGGAGCGCCTCGCCGCCGCCGGGCTGGACACCGACGTCCGCGAGTCGACGTCCTGCTGCTACGCCGTCCAGGACAAGGTCTGGGTGGGCGAGCCGGCGAACGGCCGCTGGGAGGTCTACACGGTGCTCGCCGACGCGCACCCCGAGCTCGAGGGCGTGACGGCGACGTCGGAGCAGTCCGCCTGCTGCGCGTAGCGCGCCGAGGTAGTACAAAGCCGCCCATGACAACGATCACCCGGGCGGGGCTGGCGGCGGCCGTGGTGGCGGTGGTCGTGGGCGGGGCGGGCGGCGCGGACGCGTGCCAGCCCGAGTACTGCCCGCCCCGGCCGCTGCTCTGCGACGTCGGGCCGTTCGCCGGCACCTGCATCGACCCGTACTAGGCGCTACGTTTCCCCGGTCGCCGACCGAGGGAACGCCGCCACCATGCCAGGAACGCTCGTCATCATCGGCGGCGGCGAGGACCGCACCGGCGACCGCGCCGTGCTCCGGCGCATCGTCGACCTCGCCGGCGGCCCGTCGGCGCGCGTCGTGGTGCTCGGCACCGCCACGACGGTGCCGGACGAGCTGGAGGTCATGTACCGCAAGGCGTTCGACGGGCTCGGCGCCGGCGAGGTGACGTTCCTGCCGGTGGGGTCGCGCGACGAGGCGAACGACCCCGCCACCGTCGACGCGATCGACACCGCGACCGCGGTGTTCTTCACCGGCGGCGACCAGTCGCGGATCGCCGCGATCTTCGGCGGCAGCGACGCGGACACCGCGCTGCACGAGGCGTGGCAGCGCGGCATCGTGGTCGCCGGCACCAGCGCGGGCGCGGCGATGATGTCGACCACGATGATCCTCGGCGGCGGCGAGCAGGTGCCGTCGACCAGCGTCCGCACCGGCCCGGGACTCGGCTTCGTGAGCGGCATCGTCGTGGACATGCACTTCGCCGAGCGCGGCCGCATCGCCCGGCTGCTCGCGGTCGTCGCGATGTTCCCGCACGAGCTCGGGCTCGGCATCGACGAGGACACCGCGGTCGTGGTGCACGACACGCGGTTCGAGGTCATCGGCAACGGCGCCGTGACCGTGGTCGACGCGGGCCGCGCGAGCAGCGTGCGCATCCCGGCCGAGGGCAACGGTCCGATCGCGCTCACCGGCGCCCAGATCCACGTGCTGCCGAGCGGCTACGCGTTCGAGCTGCTGACCCGCACGCCGGTCATCGTCGACGCGCCGTCGGACTCGCGGGCCCGCGAGCGCGGCGAATGACGCTCCTCGTCGCGAGCGCCAACGCCGAGATCGGCATGGCGCTGGGCCGTGACCTGCTGCTCGCCGGGCGCCCGGCGCTCGACGTGGTCGAGGCGGTGGCGCGCGACGTCGAGGCGAACGTCCGCGACCACACGGTCGGCCACGGCGGCTACCCGAACATCCTCGGCGACGTCGAGCTCGACGCGACGGTGATCGACGGCATGACGCGCGCGGCGGGGTCCGTCGCGGGCGTGAAGCGGCACCGGCACCCGGTGACGATCGCCCGCGCCGTGCTCGAACGCCTCCCCCACGTGCTGCTCGTCGGCGAGGGCGCCGACCGGTTCGGCGACGAGATCGGCGAGCCGGCCGAGTCGCTGCTCACCGACGAGGCCGCGGCGACGTGGCGGCGCGGCGTGGAGGCGTACCGCGTCGACCCGGACGGGCCGCTCGCCGAGTCGGTCCGCACGCTGGTCGAGGACCCCGAGCACGTGACCGGCACGGTCAACGTCGTCGCGGTCGACGCCGAGGGGCGGATGGCCAGCGCGGTGAGCACGAGCGGCTGGTCGTGGAAGTACCCCGGCCGGGTCGGCGACACCGGGCTCGTCGGCGCCGGGTCGTACTGCGACGCCCGCTACGGCGCCGCCACCTGCACCGGCTGGGGCGAGCTGGCGATCCGCTGCGGCGCGGCCCGCTGGGCGGTGCAGCAGATGGCGTCGGGCACGGCCGTCGCGGACGCGTTGCGGACGGTGCTGCGCGACCTGCCGGACGCCGGGACGACCGGCGAGGTGCCGTTCCACATGATCGGGGTAGACGCTTCCGGCACCGTCGCGGCGGTCTCCACCACCGCGACGAGCAGGTACGCCTACTGGGACCCCGGGCTCGGCGAGCCCGAGGTGAGGGATCGGGAGCAGGTCCGATGAGGATCCGCGTCGTGGACCGCATGGTGTACCGCGGGCCGAACTACTGGTCGTACGAGCCGTGCATCCGCCTGATCGTGCGGCTCGGCGAGCTCGAGGACCATCCGACGGACACGCTCCCGGGCTTCACCGACACGCTGGTCGCGCTGCTGTCCGGCCTGCACGACCACACCTGCTCGCGCGGCCACGCGGGCGGATTCGTCGAACGGCTGCGCGAGGGCACCTGGCTCGGCCACGTCTCCGAGCACGTGGCGCTGGAGCTGCAACGGCTCACCGGCTCGGAGATCCGCCGCGGCAAGACCCGCGGCACCGGCACCCGCGGCGAGTACAACGTCATCTACGGCTACGCCGACGAGACGGTCGGCCTCGCGGCCGGCGACCTCGCGGTCCGCATCGTCAACCACCTCGTGGAGCCGGAGCCCGACCTCGACGTCGCGGCGGCGATCGAGGACCTGATCCGCACGGCCAACCGGGTGGCGTTCGGGCCGAGCACGCAGGCGATCGTGGACGAGGCGATCTCGCGCGACATCCCGTGGCTGCGGCTGGACGAGCACTCGCTGGTGCAGCTCGGCCAGGGCGTCTACCAGAAGCGCATCCGGGCGACGATGACCTCCGCGACGCCGGTGCTCGGCACCGACATCGCGAGCGACAAGGCGCTGACCGCGCGGCTGCTCACCGCGGCCGGCCTGCCGGTGCCGGGCACGACGGTCGTGCGCGAGGAGGACGAGGCGGTGCGCGTCGCGCGCCGGCTCGGCTACCCGGTCGTCGTGAAGCCGCTGGACGGCAACCACGGCCGCGGCGTCGGCCTCGACCTCGCGGACGAGGAGGCGGTGCGCGCGGCGTACGCCGTCGCGCGCGCGGCGGCGAAGCGCGGCGGCGTGGTGGTCGAACGCTTCGTGGCCGGCGCCGACCACCGGCTGCTCGTCGTCGGCGGGCGGCTCGTCGCGGCCGCGCGGCGCACGCCGGCGCACGTCGTCGGCGACGGCGCGCACACCGTTGCCGAGCTGGTCGAGATGGAGAACGCCGACCCCCGCCGCGGCATCGGCCACGAGAAGGTGCTGACCCGCATCCGGCTGGACGACAAGGCGGCCGCGCTGGTCGCGGAGCAGGGCCTCGCGCTGGACGACGTGCCGCCGCGCGGCACCGTCGTGACGTTGACCCGCACCGCGAACATGAGCACCGGCGGCATCGCCGAGGACGTGACGGAGCTGGTCCACCCGGACAACGTCGAGATCGCCGAGCTGGCCGCCGAGGTCGTCGGCCTCGACGTCGCCGGCATCGACCTGGTGACGCCGGACGTGACGCGCTCGGTGCACGACGTCGGCGGCGCGATCGTGGAGGTCAACGCCGCGCCGGGTTTCCGGATGCACACGCACCCGACCGTCGGCGAGCCGCAGTACGTCGCCAAGCCGGTGGTCGACCTGCTGTTCCCGCCGGGCACGCCGAGCCGCATCCCGATCGTCGCGGTCACCGGCACCAACGGGAAGACGACGACGACGCGGATGATCGCGCACGTCTTCAAGCGGGCCGGGCGGCGGATCGGCATGACGTCGACCGACGGCATCGCGATCGGCGACCGGCTCGTGATCCCGGGAGACAGCAGCGGGCCCAAGTCCGCGCGGATGGTGCTGCAGAACCCGCGCGTCGACATGGCCATCTTCGAGGTCGCCCGCGGCGGCATCCTGCGCGAGGGGCTCGGCTACGAGCGCAACGACGTCGCCGTCGTCCTCAACGTCGCGGCCGACCACCTGGGGCTGCGCGGGATCGACACGCTGGACGAGCTGGCCCGGGTGAAGCAGGTCGTCGTGGAGGCGGTGCCGCGCAACGGCTACGCGGTCCTCAACGCCGACGACGAGCGGGTGCTCGCGATGCGGCGGCGCTGCTCGGGCGACGTCGTGCTGTTCACCATGCGGCCGGACAACGACGCCGTGCGCACCCACGTCCGCCGCGGCGGGCGGGCGGTCGTGCTGGAGACCGACGACGGCATCGAGCGGATCGTGTTCAAGCACGGCAGCCGGGCGCAGTCGGTGGTCCGGACCGACGCGCTGCCGTCGACGTTCGGCGGCCGGGCGCGGATGAACGTGCAGAACGCGATGGCCGCGGTCGGCGCCTGCCTCGCGGCGGGCGCGCACCTGCAGGACGTGCGGCTCGCGCTGCAGTCGTTCACGACGTCGTTCGACACGTCGCCGGGCCGGCTCAACATGACGGACGTCGACGGCGTCACCGTCGTCGTCGACTACTGCCACAACGCGCACGGGATGCGGATGCTCGGCGACTTCGTCGACCGGTGGACCGCGGACGCGCAGCCGGGCGCGCGGCGGATCGGCCTGGTCGCCACGCCGGGCGACCGTCGTGACGAGGACATCCGCGACCTGGGCCACGAGGCGGCACCGCACTTCGACGTCGTCGTGGTGCCGAGCGAGGTGAGCCTGCGCGGCCGGCCGCTCGGCGAGATGCCGAAGCTGCTGGTCGACGGCATCGAGGAGGCCGCGGCGCAGGGCGTGCCGCGGCCCGAGACCCGAGTGGTCGGCACCGAGCCGGAGGGCGTGGCCGCGGCGCTCGCGGAGGCGGCGCCGGGCGACCTCGTGGTGCTCTGCGCGACCGAGCCGGGCGACGTCTGGCGGCAGGTCCAGGACGCCCGCGGCGTCGGGGTCTAGGCAGGCCGCCCGCGTCCCTGCTCCGGGTGGGCCGTTCGGCGCTGGCCGAGTGCCCGGCGAATACCGGCCGTTCGGCCGGTGACCGCCGCGCGCCGCCGCCGTAGCGTGGCCCGCATGGGGGACATCGTCGTCGGGGTCGACGGTTCCGCCGCCTCGCTCGCCGCGCTGCGCTGGGCGGTCGAGGAGGCGGCGCTGCGGGACGTCTCGGTCGAGGCGTGCCACGCGTGGCACGTGGCGTACACCGGCGACGGCGCGCCGCCCGACCCGGTCGCGGTCGAGGCCGCCGCGCGCCGCGTGCTGGACGCCGCGGTCGGCGCGGTCGAGGCCGAGCGGCTGCCCAAGCCGGTCGTCCGCACGCTCATCCGCGGGGTGGCCGCGTCCGCGCTGCTCGACGCGGGCCGCGGCGCGGCGCTGCTGGTGCTCGGCGGCGCGAACGGCGCCGTGGCGCGGCACGTGCTCGCGTACGCTCCGTGCCCGGTCGTCATCGTCACGGGCGCTTCGTAGGGGGCTCCCAGGTTCCTCCCAGGTACGCAGGCGATGGTGGGACCCGTGAGCCCGGCAGGCGGGCTCGGAGGAGGGAGTCCACGATGGACACCAACGACACGAGGAGCCGCCGCGGCCGCGCCGCGGGCCTCGTCGCCGCGGGTCTCGTCGGCGGCGTCGTCCTGGCCGGGTTCGCCAGCGCGAACGCCCAGTCGGGCCAGACGCCCACGCCGTCCCCGTCGGGCGGCACGGCGCAGCGCGCGCCGCTCGCCAAGGGCGGACGGCCCGGCGGGCCGGGCGGCCACCACGGCCGCGGCGGGATGGGCATGGGCATCCACGGCGAGTTCGTGGTCCCGAACCCGGACGGCGGCTACCGGACGATCGCGACCCAGAAGGGCGAGGTCACGGCGGTCAGCGCGACGTCGTTGACCGTCAAGAGCGCGGACGGCTACTCGCGCACCTACGCCGTGGACGACGGCACGCTCGTCAACGCCGGCAACGACGGCATCGCCGACGTGAAGACCGGTGACGACGTGCACGTCATGGCCGTCGTGACCGACGGCAAGGCCGCCGCGGTGGACGTCCGCGACGTCACGAACATCGAGGCGTCGCGCGAGCGCTGGGCGCCGCGCCCGCCCGCGCCGGACGACGCGCCGCCGGCGAGCGCCGAGGGCGCCTCGGCGTAGCGCCCCACGAGGCCGCGCGGCCCGGCCCCCACCCCCGGGGAGCCGGGCCGCGCGACTTTGCGGATTCCGCCGCGCGGCGCCGCGCCGGTCGGTGAGGATCGAGCGCATGCGACGTTCGCCCCTGGTCCTGGCCGGCCTCGGCCTGCTCGCCGTCTCGTGCGGCGGCGGCGCGAAGCCGGCCGCCTCGCCCTCCGCGTCGCCGCCGGCCGGCACGGCCGCGGCGCCGTCCGAGTCGGCCACGCCCGCCGCGACGCCGAGCGTCAGCGTCGGCGAGGTCTTCTACGCCGACTCGTTCCGCGACACGTCCAAGGGCTGGCCGACGAAGGCCACCGAGAACGCGGCGTACGAGTACCACACGGACTACGCGACGCCGCTGTACTCGGTCAGCGCCAGGAAGGGCGCGGTGCACCTGTTCCCGCACCCGGAGTTCCGCGGCGTCACGCGCGAGCAGCTCACCGACTACGAGGTCACGGCGACCATCCAGTCCAACCTGTCGGTCGGGCAGGGCGACTGGTTCGGGGTGACGTGCCGGGACCTCGAGGGGAAGCGGTACTCGTTCGCGATGGGCCTCGAGCGCATCGGCGGCTCGACCGTGCCGTGGCGGATCGGCAGGCACGACGGCGGCAAGCTCCTCGTGCTGGCCGAGGGCGAGCACGAGGTCGGCGGGTCCGCGTGGGACGTCTCCGGCGCCTGCGCCGGCGGCACCGGCGGCGCCGCGACGCTCGCCATGAAGATCAACGGCACGCTCGTGGGGACCGCGACGGACGCCAGCCCGCTGGCGCAGGGCTACGGCGGCGTCTACCTGCTGAGCGAGAAGGGCCGGACCACGATCAACGTGCTCGCGTTCGCCGCGCGCGCGGCCCAGGCGGGCTGAGGCAGGTCCGCGCGTCTCGCGCGTCGAAGGGGCGCCCGGTCCGGTACCCCCTCACTCCGTAGGAGACGCGTGAACGTCCGCCGCCTCGCCGCCGCCGCCCTCACGGCCGCCGCGCTGCTCACCACCGCAGGCCCCGCGTCGGCGACCTGCTACCTCGGCGACATCGACATCTGCAACAAGCCGACCGACCCGTACACCGACCCGGTGACGCGCCCGGTGAACGGCGTCGTGCACGACGTCATCGTGAACCCGACCGTCCAGACGGTGATCTGGACGACGGCGCCGGTCGTCTACACGGTCTCCGACGTGTACGGCTACGTCGTCTGCACCGCCCTCTGCTAGGGCTCGGGCCAGACCGCACGGGCCGAGGCCCCGGCGCCGTTCGCGGCGGCCGGGGCCTCGGTGCGTCCGGGGAGGGCTAGAGCCGGCAGGCGCCCGAGACCCAGACGAAGCAGGGCGGGATCATGCCGCAGTCGAGCTCGTCCGGACCGCACACGTGGGTGCGGCAGACGAAGTCGACCGGGTCCTCGCACTGACCCCCGGGCTGCGGGACGGCGGGGCCGGCCGAGGCCGGAACGGCGGCCGCGACGGTGGCGAGGAACGCGGCGGCGAGCAGTCGCTTCATGAGGGCTCCTTGAGGGATGAGGGGACGCCGGTGGTCTTCGCGCTCGCGCGGCGTTCTCCTGGGGGTTGTCGCGCGCGCCGCGACCGGGCCAGACTCGCAGCCGACCGTCCACCGGGGGAGGCAGGATGTCCGGACCGAACGACAAGCTCACCGTCAGCGGCGCGGGCCTGGACCTGATCGCGGGGTTCGAGGGCTGGCGCGCCGAGCTGTACGAGGACGTCGCCGACAACGCGACCATCGGCTACGGCCACCTCGTGCACGCGGGGCCGATCACCGCGGCCGACCGCAGCGGCCCGTTCGGCAAGGGGATCACCAAGCAGCAGGGCCTCGACCTGCTGCGCAAGGACGTGGAGTCCAAGGCGCAGGCCGTGCGGCAGTGCGTGACGGTGCCGCTGAACCAGGGGCAGTTCGACGCGCTGGTGTCGTTCGCGTACAACGTCGGCGCCGGCAACCTGCGGTCGAGCACGCTGCTGAAGAAGCTCAACGCCGGCGACTACGCGGGCGCGGCGAACGAGTTCGGGAACTGGACCAAGGCCGGCGGCAAGGTGCTCACCGGACTGCAGCGCCGGCGCGCCGCCGAGGCCGCGATGTTCCGCGGCAACGCCGCCCCGCCCCCGCCGCCGCCGGCGCAGCGGTCGTGGTTCAGCCGGACGCTCCAGCAGGGCGCGCGCGGCGACGACGTGAAGGCGTTGCAGCAACGGCTGCACATCGGGGCGGACGGCGTGTTCGGCCCGGCGACGAAGGCGGCCGTGGTGTCGTTCCAGAGGTCCAAGGGGCTCACCGCCGACGGCGTCGTCGGGCCGCGCACCGCGGCGGCGCTCGGGTAGGAGCGGGGACCGCGGGCGTCGAACGATCGGGGATGCGCCGCCGCCTCGCCCGCCTGCTGCTGCCCGCGCTCGCCTGCGCGCTGGCGGCCGCGCCGGGCCAGGCCGGCGGCGGCGACCCGCTGCTCGGGCGGCAGTACGCGCTCACCCAGCTCCACGCGCCGGCGGCGTGGCAGCGCGCGCAGGGCCAGGGCGTCGTGGTCGCCGTGATCGACACCGGCGTGGACCGGCGGCACCCCGACCTGCGCGGGCGGCTGACGAGGGGCGCGACGTTCCTCGGCTGCGGCGCGACCCCCTGCGGCGACGGCGACTGGCGCTCCGGCCCGCGGGAACGCCGCGGCGACGCGTTCGGCCACGGCACGCACGTCGCGGGCGCCGTCGTCGCCGGGCGCGGCAACGGCACCGGCATCGTCGGCGTCGCGCCGCTCGCCAAGGTGATGCCGGTGAAGATCGGCGACCGCGGCGAGCTGGACTACGCCGACGTGGTGCGCGGCATCCGCTGGGCGGTCGACCAGGGCGCCGACGTGCTGAACCTCTCGCTCAGCCTCGACCCGACGGCGACCGAGATCACCGACGCGGTCGGCTACGCCGTCTCGCACGGCGTCGTCGTCGTGGCCGCGGCGGGCAACGCCTCGCACCCGATCTGCGCGGCGCCCGGCTCGGTGCCGGAGGTCGTGTGCGTCACGGCGACCGACCGTTCGGAGGCGCCGGCGGCGTACACGTCCGCGGGCACCAAGGTCGGGCTGCGCAGCGTCGCCGCTCCCGGCGGCGCGGGCGTGCCCACGGCGGCGGCCGCGGTGCCGTACCCCGACTGCACGGAGCGCATCCTCTCGACGTGGCCGGTCGGTGACGCCGGGGTGGGCCGCTGCCCCGGCGAGGGCGGCTACCGCTACCTGTCCGGCACCTCGCTCGCGTCGCCGCACGTCGCGGGCGTGGTGGCGTTGCTGCTCTCGCAGGGCCGCTCCCCGGGCAACGCCGTCGACGTGCTGCTCGCCACGGCCCGCACGCCCGGTGTGGGCTCCGGCGTGTGGACCCCGCACTACGGCTGGGGCATCGCGGACGCCGCCGCCGCGGTCGCGGCGCCGCGGTAGTTCGCGCGAGGATCGCGCGGTGCGCGTCTGCTTCGTCTGCCTGGGCAACATCTGCCGCTCGCCGATGGCCGAGGCGGTGCTGCGCCGCCTCGCGTCGGAGGCCGGGCTCGACGTCGAGGTGGCGAGCGCGGGGACCGGCGGATGGCACGTCGGCGGCGGCGCGGACGCCCGCGCGCTGGCGGCGTTGCGCGGGCGCGGCTACGACGGCGCCGCGCACCGGGCGCGGCAGTTCGCCCGCGACTGGTTCGACCGCTACGACCTGGTGCTCGCGCTCGACCGGGAGAACGAGGCGCACCTGCGCGAGCTCGCCCGCGGCGTGCCCGGCGCGGACGCCAAGGTGCGGCTGCTGCTCGGCGACCGCGACGTGCCGGACCCGTACCACGGCGGCGCCGACCGCTTCGACCACGTGCTCGACCTGGTCGAGGAGGCGTGCCGCGACCTGCTGGCCGAGCTCGCCCGCTGATGCTCGGCTCGCGGGTCGTCGTGTGGGTGCCGGTGCCCGGCGGCGACGTCTGCGCGGCGGCGCGCGTGACGCTGGCCGACGGCCGCACGGTGTTCGCGAAGGAGCGCCGCGGCGCGCCGCCCGGCTTCTTCGCCGCCGAGGCCGCGGGCCTGGACCGGCTGCGCGGCCACGTCCCCGTGCCGGACGTGCTCGACGTCTCCGGCGAGCGGCTCGTGCTCGCCTGGGTGCCGCCCGGCCCGCCGACCCGCGCCGCGGCGGAGGAGCTCGGCCGCGCGCTCGCCCGGCTGCACGCGGCGGGCGAGGAGTCGTTCGGCGGCCCGCGCGACGGCTGGATCGCCACGCTGCCGCTCGACAACACCCCAGGACCGTCGTGGCCGGCCTGGTACGCCGAGCGTCGGCTGCTCCCCTACGCCGCCGCGCTGGCGGCGCACGACCGGCGCGCCGTCGACGCGGTGGCCGACCGCATCGACGAGCTGGCCGGCCCGCCCGAGCCACCGGCCCGCCTGCACGGCGACCTCTGGGGCGGCAACGTCCTGTGGTCGGCCGAGGGGCCGGCGTACCTCGTGGACCCGGCGCAGCACGGCGGCCACCGCGAGACCGACCTGGCGATGCTGGCGCTGTTCGGGGTGCCGCACCTCGACCGGGTGCTGGCGGCGTACGACGAGGCGGCGCCGCTCGCCGAGGGGTGGCGGGCGCGGGTCGCGCTGCACCAGCTCTTCCCGCTGCTCGTGCACGCGACGCTGTTCGGCGGCGGCTACGCCCCGCGCGCCGCGGCCGCCGCGCGGGCCGCGCTCAGTACGTGACGGTGCCCGTCATCCCCGCGTCGTCGTGCCCGACGAGGTGGCAGGCGTAGCGCGGCGCGGTCGCCGGCATCGTGTACTCGACGGTCTTCGTCTCGCCGGGCTTCAACGTCACCGCGGCGCCGTCGCCCTTCACGTCGTGGCCGTCGTGGCGCATGCCGCCGTTCGCGGCCGCCTCGTGGCCCTCGTGGAACGCCGCGTCACCGACCACGAACTCGTGGTCCTGCCCGTCGGTGTTCGTGACGCGGAACGCCACCCGCTCGCCCGCCTTCGCCGCCACCGTGGCCGGGTCGAACCGCAGCGTGCCGAGCGCCTTCACCTCGACCGTGCGGGCGGCCGCGCCGCCGCTCTCCGTCGCGCCCTCGCTGCCCGCGCACGCGGCGAGCAGGACGGCCGCCGCGGCGGCCGCGATCCCCTTCGTCATGGCCGGACCTCCGTGCGGCCGACCCTACCGTCGGGGCCACGTTCGCCCGATTCCACCCACGGCGGCGCGGCGCGTGTCGTACGGTTCGCGGACGCGCCACGAGGGTGCGTTCTCGGGTGGGGGGCTTGGTCATGCTTCGTTCGTTCCGTTCCGTGCGCGCCGTCGCGCTGGTCGCCGTCGCCGCCGCGACGTTCACGACCGCGCCGGCGTACGCGGGAACCGCCGCGATGAGCGGCACCGTCACCGACTCCGCGACCGGCGACCCGGTCGCGAACGTCTGCGTACTGCTCTGGCGGGAGGAGGGGGACACGGCCTGGGAGCAGTACCCCGACTCGTGCACCGACGAGACCGGGACGTGGTCCTACTCCGACCTCGACCCCGGCGTCTACTACGTCGAGGCGCGCGGCGGGGGCTACGTGACGCAGTACGCGTACGGCCAGGACTACAGCTTCGACGCCACGCGCTGGACGCTCGGCGACGGCGACTCCGTCACCGTCGACCTGGCGATGCAGCGCGGCGGCACCATCTCCGGCACCGTCACCGACGCGACGACCGGCGAGCCGGTCCAGGGCGCCTGCGCGACGACGCAGGGCGAGGGGACGTTCGGCCACTCCTGCACCGACGAGAGCGGCTGGTACGAGCTGTCCGGCCTGCGCCCGGGCGCGGACTACCGGATCTGGTTCACGGACTACACGTACGGCCGCTACACGCCGGAGTACGCGCACGACGCGAAGGACTACGAGGCCGCGACGACGTTCACCGTCACCGCCGACGAGACGACCGTCGTGGACGAGTCGCTCCAGCCGGCCGCCGGGGTGACCGGCACCATCACCGACGCCACCACCGGCGACCCGCTGATCGACGTCTGCGTCTCGCTGGCCGCCGAGCCGGAGTCGTTCGACGTCGCGGGCAACGCGTGCAGCGACGAGGGCGGCATCTACCGGATCAGCGGCGTCGAGCCGGGGACGTACCACGTCGTCGTCGACGACTACACCGGCGCGCACCCGCGCACCTGGTACCCGGGCACGCACGTGCCGTCGGAGTCCACGACGGTCACGGTCGAGTCGGGGCAGGTCCAGGAGGGCATGGACTTCGCGCTGCAGCCGGCCGGCTACGTCTCCGGCACCGTCACCAAGGCGTCGACCGGCGAGCCGCTCGCGGGCGTCTGCGTCGGCGCGTACCGCGCGAGCGACGGCGGGCCGGTGCGCAACAACGGCGACCTGCAGTGCTCCGACGACAGCGGCCACTACACGATCGGCGGCATCCCGACGAGCACGGTGAACCTGCTCTTCAACCCGACCGACGGGATCCACCTCGAGTCGCGGGTGAACGGCGTCGCCGTCACCGCAGGCGAGACCACGACCGGCATCGACGCGGCGATCGTCGAGGGCGGCCGGATCACCGGCCGGATCACCGACGCGAAGACCAAGAAGGCCGTCGCCGGCGCGTGCGTCACGGTCGGCGTGTTCTCGCACCGTTCGGGTGAGAACGGCACGCAGTGGCCGGGCGTGTGCACGGAGGCGGACGGTCGTTACGAGCTGCGCGGGCTCCCCACCGGCACGTACGACGTCGAGTTCTACGACCCGGACGGCGTGTGGGCATGGCAGTACTTCCCCGGCAAGGCGGACCGCCTCCAGGCGGCCAAGCTGTCGGTGACCGCGGGCCAGACGCTGTCCGGCATCAACGCCAAGCTCTCCCCCGGCGGCACGATCGAGGGCGTCGTCATCGACGCGGCGACCGGCCAGCCGGCGGACGGCGTCTGCATGGACCCGTACTCGGCGCGCGAGCCGAAGCCGTTCGGCACCGGCTGGTGCACCGGCCCCGACGGGCGCTACGTCCTGCGCGGGTTCCCGACCACCAAGGTCAAGGTCCAGTACTGGGGCGACGGCTACGTGCCGGAGTGGGCGTTCGACAAGCAGACGTTCGAGACGGCGACCCCGATCTCGACCGTCGGCGGCGGCACCGTCCGGGTGCCGAACGTCGTCCTGGCGAGGTACCCGTCGTAGAGTTCGGGTCCCCTAACCCCCTCTAGGAGGAGTCCCATGAAGACGAAGAGGCTGGTGCTCAGGAGCGAGTCGGTCCGCGAGCTCAGCGTGGGCGAGCTGGAGTCCGTCGCCGGCGGTGTGACGCTGACGTGCTTCTCCTGCCTCGACTACATCAGCTGCAACCCGGTCGCCTGCCTGCCGACGTTCGACGGCCGGTGCATCCAGTAGTCCCCTCGACCCGTTACGGAGGAACCATGCGCCGTCTCACGCTCCGCAAGGAGACGCTGACCGAGCTCCGTGCCGCGGAGCTCGCGTCGGTCGCCGGCGCGGCGGCCCCGACGACGCCGTTGCTGGCGTGCGTCGACCTCAGCGACCTGCCGGGGTGCGACAGCATCCTGCGGCCGTGCATCAGCCTGGGCTGCACGAAGTAGTCCGGTCGTTACGGAGGGGCGGTCCCGTCCGGGGCCGCCCCTCCGGCACGTCCGGGGGTGGGGTCGGCGGCCACATCCCGTTCTGTGAAGCCGACGGCACCCCCCTCCCGCGTGGTGATCTTCACAGAACGGGGTCAGCATCGGGCCACGGAGCGGCCCGAGCCCTCAGTCGCGCAACGGCTCGCGGTCGACCACCGGCAGGTAGGCGCGCCACGGCCCGATCTCCGCGCGCCAGCGCCGCGCCATCCGCTCGGCGAGCTGCGCGACGTGGCTGAGGTCGTGCACCGCCCACGTCGCCAGCAGCTCCCCCAGCGTCACCTCCCCCAGGTCCGGGTGCAGCCCGCGCGCCGCGAGGTCCAGCGGCAGCGCCGCCATCTCCGCGAGGTTGCGCGCGCGGAGCCGTTCGAGGTCGTCCAGCAGGTCTGGTACCGGCCGCGGCGGTGCGCCGAGCATCGCGGTGCGGTCGAACGGCTCGAACGCCTTCGCCGCCCCGTGCCGCAGCACGGTCCGCACCCGGGGCACCCAGTCGGTCTCCTCTCCCTCGATCAGGTGACCGAGGATCTCGACCGGTCCCCAGTCGTCCGCCGTGCCGCAGCGCAGCCACGCGTCCGGCAGCCCGTCGAGCATCGACCGCAACGCCGCCGGCGTGCGGTGCAGCACGGCCCGCGCCTCGTCCCACTCCATGACCGGGAGTCTGCCGCGCGGCGGGATTTCCCGATCGGACAACAGGACTTCCGGACCCGAACCCGAATGTGAAGCGCTTCGCGGAAGATCGGTCGCGCATCCCAGTGCCGGCCGGGAGGGGGCTCCACAGCTTCCGCGCTCCCAGGGGGTTCTTCCTTCATGTCGTTGAACGTTCGCGCGCGCCGTGGCGCGCGCCGGCCGCACCGCGTCGCGATGCTGGCGGTGGTGGCCCTCGGCCTCGCCGCGCTGCCCGGCGCGGCCGCGATGACGTCGGCCGGCGCGGAGGACGCGCCGCCGCCGGTGGTCCACACGCAGCAGACGCCGAAGGAGGTGGAGATCGCCCGCCCGTCGGACATGCTGCCGCCGGAACGCGGTCACCTCCAGGACGGCTACCTCGACCCGGCCGGGCTGGTCCCGCCGATCCCCGACGCGTCGCTGCTCGCCAGCCTCGACGCCACGTCCCTGCTGCCGAACGCGCTCGCCGCCGTGCCGAAGATCGACGTCAACGACCTGGTCGGCGGCGTCACGAAGCTGCTGCCACAGGTCGACACCAACGCCGTCACGCAGCGCGTCACCGGCCTCGTGGACGAGCTCACCGGTCAGGTGAAGGGGGTCACCGCGTCCGCCGCGGGCGTCGCGCGCGTGCTCGCCACCACGGCCGCCGAGGCGCCGCGGTCGCGCGCCGAGGCGGCGGAGGACCCGACGCAGACGGTGACGTTCCGGCTCAGCACGTCCTCCAACGGCGTCAACCAGACGTTCACGATCCCGCTCTGCACCCCGACGCCGGTCAACGTCACCTCGACGTCGCCGCTGCCCGCGACCACGATCGTGTCGCTGTGCCCGGTGCCCCTCGGCGTCACCGGCACGCCGATCGTGCCGCCGGCCGGCCAGCCCGCCCAGCTCTACCTGAGCGTCAACCGCGTCCCCGGCAGCCCGGCGGTCCCGGCGACGTTCCGCGCCAGCTACACCGTCACCGACCCGAACAGCGGCGCCTCGCTGACGATCCGCTTCGGCCTCGACTCGTCGTCGCAGGCCTACCCGGACTCGGCGATCGTCGGCGCGGCCACCGACTACAACCCGGTCCCGACGCCCGACACGGTGCCGAAGCAGGCCGTCATCAACGTCACGACGTCGTGGTCGCTGTCGAGCGGCGCCGACTCGATCGGCGTCGAGGCCGTCGGCGTCGGCTCGGTCTCCCTCACCGCGATCCCGGGCAGCAACGGCTCGTTCGCGATCGCCGTGCAGCACGACAAGGCGAGCTTCCACCTGCTGTCGATGTCGCCGTTCCCGCTGACGTCCAACACCTCCATCGTCGTCACGCGGCCGCTCACCTCCGCGCCGGGCAACGTCACCAGCGCGTCGCTCGTGTGGAGCAAGCTGCCGCAGGAGTTCCTGTTCAACCTGGGCATCACGCAGGTCGACGGGCAGCCGTCCGGCATCACGTTCGACGGCAGCCAGAACATGACGCCGAACCCCGGCTTCACCGTCGGCTTCGACTACCAGAAGAACGGCGTCCTCGCGGGCCGCTACCAGCAGGCCGGCTTCGGCCCGCAGCTCGCCACCTCCGTCACGCTCGACCGCGACCAGACCTCCAACATCACCGGCGTGACCGTGCAGAGCACGCCGGGGCGCGTGTCGACGGCGGTGCTGACGGCGTACACGAACGGCGCCCTCGCCAACCTCGTCGAGCTCGGCGCGATGCCGGCGGACACCTCCGAGGTGTCGGTCCAGCTCCACGGCACGGTCCGCGACGCCAACGCCGGCGTCACGATCAGCGGCACCAACGCCGCGCCGTACATCGGCGTCGCGAGCTACGCGCTCCCGGGCGGCGCGGTGTCCGCGACCCCGGTGGGGTCGATGCTGCTGACCCGCGGCGGCACGCCTGCCGGGCTGCCGTACCTCGTCGCCGACGGGTCGTCGATGGCGCTGAACGTCCGCGACGTCGCGAAGACGTTCAAGGTCAACATCCAGGCGAGCGGCGCGGCCGGCGCCGTGACCGGCGTCGAGGTCTCCGGCTCCACGCCGGAGACGCGCACCGCGCGGCAGGTCACGCTGCGCGCCGCGTCGGACGCGACCCACTCGGCGCTGCTGCTGATGAACCAGCTCGGCGACCAGTGGGCGTTCAAGATGAACCTGCACGGCACCGCCGCCGCCCCCACCGGCCTCGACGTCTCCGACGTCAACGCCACCGCGACGCCCACCGAGTACAAGCAGCTCGTCGTGCTGACCAACGGCGTCGTGACGCACTCGCTCGTCGTGCAGCGGCCGGGCAGCGACCTCACCGGCGCGCTGGCGCCGGGCGGGATCGTCGGCACGATCTACGACCCGCCGGCGACGTTCGACCTGAGCATCGACTACGCGGCGCCGAACGTCTCCGGCATCCACTGCACCCAGGGCCTGCGGCTCCAGGGCCGCGACGCCGCCGCCTCCAACGGCTACGTCGTGCTCCAGGCGAACGGCATCACCGTCGACGTGCGGCGGCCGTTCGTGCAGGGCGACTGGTCCGTGGGCGTCAACGCCTCCGGCCCGGCGATCAACTGCACGCCGGACACGATCACGTTCGACATGCACCAGGGCATCGGCCCGAACCCGGCCGGCACCATCACCGCCACCGCGGCAGGTGCCGGGCAGATCGTGCTCAAGAGCTTCGCGACGACTCAGAAGGTCACCGTGAAGCTGCTGCCCGACACGGCCGGCAACCCCAGCGGCGCGCGGGTGGACGGCACGAACAGCGAGGCCAACCCCGGCATGGAGCTCCACCTCGACCAGCTCAACGGCGCCGAGGTGAAGAGCGCGCTCAACATCTTCGCGGGCGCGACCGGCCCGGTGACGTACGGCACCGTGACGGCGATCCTCGCGAACACGCCGCAGAACTTCGGCATCTCGATCCAGAAGACGACCGACCCCACCACCAAGGCGGAGACGGCCGAGATCAACTCGTACAACCAGGCGACCGCGCCGAACGAGACGCTCACGATCCTCGCCCCGGCGGGCAACGCGCTGCCGGGCGGCCGCCTCCAGCTCGTCCTGCGCAGCCTCGACGTCGCGAGCCTCCTGAAGATCACCGTGTGGCCGCCGGCCAACGGCTCGATGCACGCGCGGCTGCAGAGCCAGAACGCCAACCCGAACCTCACCGAGGTCATCAGCGCCGCGCTGATCGACGCCGGCGGGGTGCCGCAGTACAACGTCCTCTTCCACCGGCCGAACGGGAACCTCGCGGGCGTGCCGATTGGCGCGACGAAGGCGCTCGCCACGTGGGAGAAGATGCCGCAGTCGTTCGACCTCGACCTGAACCTCGCGGCGAACGGCGCGGACCGGGTGTTCAACCTGGCGATCAAGAACTCCCAGGAGAACCCGGCCGGCGACCTGCGGCTGCTCCAGCCGCAGCAGAACCTCGGCATCGTGTTCGCGGGCACGGGGGCGTCGCAGTCGTTCGAGCTGAAGTTCGCGACGGCCGGCCAGGCGACCATGCAGCTCGACGCGTCGATGTCGCCGTCGGTGTCGTACGTCCAGGCGTACCGGCTCACCGGCGGCCACGACGAGATCGTGCTCAACGTCTACGGCGCCAACGCGAACCGGTACCCGGAGTTCGGGGACCGGCAGCGCGGCACGGCCGTCTACATCACGCCGCCGGCGAACCTGAAGACGTACCACCTCGAGGTCGGCGCGCAGGGCAAGAGCACGTCGTTCGTCGCGGGCGGCGACGTGCGCGGCAACCGGATCAACGTCTCGCAGTACTTCCAGATCGGCGACCACCAGCCGTGCATCTGGAGCGGGTCGTACTACCCGTGCACCAGCGTGAGCCTGTACGACATGCCGGTCGACGCGCACCTCACGATGGCGCTCGGCGAGAAGGACAACCTCGCGCCCACGGTGGACTACAAGGCCAGCGACAGCGGCATGGACATCTACGTCGACGCGCTGATCCCGAAGCTCGGCGGCTACATGCGGTTCACCGACATGCCGGCGAGCGGCGTGGAGTTCACCGCGCAGCTCGTGCCCGGGAGCGCCGGCATCGCGGCGACGCTCGCGTCGACCGACCCGCGCGTGCCGCTCGGCTACTTCTACATCTACGGCTGGAACATCCAGCTCAAGCTCGACATGGACCCGACGTTCACCGAGGACCTGGAGGACGTCGGCGGCACGCTCTCCGGCGCGCTGCACATCCACATGAACTACAACGCCTACGTCACGATCCAGGGCGACGCCGGCCTGACGCGCGTGATCATCTCGTCGCCGCACGGCAAGAACAACGCGTGGGACGGCCTGCTCGGGTTCAAGGTCGACGGCAACCCCAACGCGCAGTTCAACCTCGGGCTCACGCTCGACCTCAACCCGGGCGGCCACGAGATCGCGTGGAACTGGCAGCTCGACATGCCGTTCAACTTCAGCTCGTCCGACTCGGACCGGTTCACCTGGTACAACGGCTCGCCGTACCCGGTCGGGTACTCCAGCGTCGGGCTGACGTCGTACGCCTGGGAGGCGCGTGACCCGAATCACCGCTACTCCGGCTACGGTTGCAGCGACCTGAACACGACCCCGCCGGAGGTCGACGACGCGGCGACCCACGACTGGGGCGCGCCGATGCCGTTCACGCCGGGCTTCGTGCCGGTCAACAACGGCGCGGTCGTCTGCGGCGGTCACACGGCGTACTACCAGCTCAACATCGGCGACCTGCTGTTCAAGCACAACGGCGCGTTCGGGCCGGACCTCGGCGGCGACGTGTGGTCGTACGCGAGCTTCGGCTGGCCGCTCAACGAGATGAGCGACTGGATGATGGCCGCCGGCATGAAGGGCCTCTACACGCCCGACCCGGCGAACCACTTCGCGATCCCGCACACCGTCGCCTGACCGGCGCGACGAGGCCCGGCCCTCCGGGGTCGGGCCTCGTCGCGTCGACGGGTTCAGCGTGACCGGCGGTCACGGCGTCAGCGAGATCTCCGCGGTCAACCTGGCCCGCAACGCGGTCGCCGGCATCATCGTCTCGACGACGAAGCGCACCGGGAATGCTCGGGCCGGCACCGGCGCGGCGGGGAACGTCACCTTGTAGACGTGGCCGTCGCCCACGAACTCGGCGAGCGTGCCGGTCACGGCCGCGGCGGGCAGCGCGGTCACCACGGGAGCGACCGGCGTCGCGGTGGTCGGGTACGTCACGGGCACGACGGTCGGCGGGACCACGACGGCCGTGGGGACGATGAGGAACACGTCGCCACCCCGCCGTACCGCGGCGGCCTTGTTGCTCTCGGGGTCGGCCGGGTCGACCGTCGGGGCGGTGCGGAACGGCAGCGTGTCGACGACCCGGACGCGGAACGACCTGATCGGCACGACGACGTCCCCACCGAGGTGCACGCGCTGCCCGGCGAGGCCGCCGGACGTGTACCTGCCGTCCGGCCCCGGCCGGTACACGCGCCGCACCTCCGCCGGCTCGTCGGCGGGCGACACGGCGCGCGCCTCGAGCGCGCGGCCGTCGCGGGCCGCGCCGAGCACCGGGCTGGTCACCGGTCGCGTCGTCGTCACCTGCCACTCCCTGACCTCGCCGCTCGTGGCGGCGCCGGCGGGAACGACGACGACGACCTTGGCGCGTTGCGTCGGGACGAGCGTCACCATGCTCGTGCCGGCCTCCACCACGTCGGCACCGCCGACGCGGACGTCGACGCGCACGACGTCGACGTCGAACAGCAGCTTCTGCGCGCCGTTCTCCTGCGCGTCGCGCGACTCGCTCGCGAGGCTCGGCCAGGGTGCCGCGCCGTCGTTGACGGTGATCCGGTGCCGGCCCGACTCGGCGAACGACACGTACGAGCCGCTCGAGTAGTGGGTCGCCGGGCCGGCCGGGATCCAGCCCCGGTCCGACGGCGCGAACCCCGGCGCACCGGCCACCGCCGGGAGGCGCGGGTCGAGCGCGTCGCGCGTGGTGAGCTCCTCGGCGACGAGCGAGCCCGGGAGGTTGGGCGCGGCGACCGGGCCGAGCCCCGGCATCGCCGCGCCTCGGTTCACGCCCGCACCGCTCGGGGTGTCACCGGAGAACCGCGGGATGACGAGGTTCCCCGGCCGCATGTTGACGCCGACCGGGGCGTCCAGCCCGCCGAAATCGACGACGCTCGGGTCGCCCCGGAACGTCTGGTGGAACCAGTAGCGCCCGATGTCGCCGGGCACCGCCGGCCTGGCGCGCAGCCGCCCGGCGAGGCTGTACAGGGCACCGCTGCGGCTTCCCGCCTCCTGTTCGAGCCGGGCGTTGTGCGGGGTGCCGGTGAACCAGTGCCGGAACAACGTGTCCCAGAAGACGCGGCCAGGCAGCCCCCACGACTGCGTCCCGAGCCCGTACCGCAGGACCCGCAGCATCCACTCGGTGGTCGAGCCCGGCTCCGGATGCGTGCGGTACTGGAGCTGTCCGAACGGGTCCGTGCCCCACTGGATCCACTCGACGCCCAGCTCCTCGAGCAGGTAGCTGTCCGCCCAGCCCATCTGGTCGGCCTCGCCCGTCTTCGCGACCCGCACCTCGCGCCCCGCCGGGCCGGTGAGGACGGGGTCCCGCAGCTCGACGGTCGCACCGGAGACCGCGGTGACGCGGCTGCTCATCGTCGTCGTGCCGAACGACACGTCCACCCGGTCGTCGACGTGCAGCGACAGCTCGTTGTCGCCGAGCCGTTCGACCGCCAGCGCCGCGGGCCGCGCGGGGTCGACGCGCGCCGGGAACCAGTCGCGCCAGTCCTGGCTGTCGTCGGGGGTCCCTCGTTCGAACCGCGCGACCCGCACGTCACCCTCGAACGGCACCGGCGAGCTCAGCACCTTGCGCGCGTCGTCGCCGCCGGTCACGGACCGGACGAGCGTCGATCCGGCCTGCTGCACGAGCAGCCACGGCACGTTCCGCAGCGCGGTGACACCGGCGTCCTCGGTGATCCTGACGGCGGCGCCGCCGGGTTCGACGGTCGCGGCGTACGTCTGCTGGGGACCCAGCCGGTCCTCGGCCCACTTGGCGAGCTCCGCGACGCCGCGGAAGACGAGCCCCCAGATGGTGCCGGTGAAGAAGTTCATGAGCCCGCCGGGCGTCAGGAAGCCGCCGACGTTCAGCACCGTCTCCCAGCGGTCCGTGCCGTCGGCGCGCGCGAAGCGGCGGACGGACACGGGGCCGTTGGGCAGGGCCGGACGCGGGGAGAGGACGAACGCGCCACCCGTACCGGCGCCGAGCGTGGCGCGCGCCGGAGGCGAGCCGGCGGCGCTCACCTCGACCTTGTCGCCGGCCTCGAACGTCGTCCCGCCCGGGTTCGGGATCCGCAACGTGGCTCCGGCCTCGAGCGTGGCCGCGACGTACGGCGAGAACTCCGGCTTCTCGACGTCCGTCGTGCCCTCCAGCAGCGCCTCGACCGCGAAGATCGGGAGGTACGCGAGGAACCACGGTCCCCAGGTCGCCGCCTGGAGCGTGTGCACGAGCTCGTGGTCGATCGTGCTCTGCCGAAGGTCCACCTCGAACGTCTCGGGCCCGTCGGGAACACGCACGCCGCCGGACGACAGCGCCGCCGCGACCGCGGGGCGCCGCTCCGCGAAGCCGGTGACCACGATCACGTCGGCGCCCGGCGACACGGTGCCGCCCGCGGGGTCGCCGGGCACGAGCACGCTGCCGTCGACTCCGAACGACGCGTTGAGCTGCGTGTCGGCGGGTGCGTTGAGGCGGTGCAGGGCGTAGACGCCGTTGCCGGGCGCCGCCGCCAGCTCGAGTCCCCAGGTGACCGCGGCCGGTGCCGCCGCCACCTGCACCGCCCGCGTCTTCGTACCGTCGGTGACGGCGAGCACCGCGGGTGCGGCGATCGTCGTGGCGTCCCACACCTCCCACGTCACCTTGCGCGCGTTCGCCGGGTCGACACGCCCCGCCAGCGCGAGCCGCGCGGAGCCGTTGCCCGGGTTGGCGGGGACCAGCCGCGTCACCGTGACCGCGCGACCCGCCGGGATCGTCAGCGCCGGACCGGTCGGGTCGAACGTCAGCGTCGACCCTTCGACGGAGGCGACGGTCTGGCGGGTGACGGTGCCGCCGCCCTCGTCCACCTCGACGCACTCGCCGGCGCCGAACCGCGGCAGCCGCGTCGTCACCCGGGTGGCACGGACGCGCGGCATCACCGTGACGGTCCGCGGGTCGACCACCTGGCCCTCGTAGGCCGGGCCGCGCGGCCGGAGGCCGACCGCCTCCAACGGGCCCGCGCCGAGGCCCGACGCGGCGCCGACGTCGCGGTCCAGCTCGACGGTCAGCGTCACGGCACGGACCGCGACGGGCTTCGGCGCCCCGGCGCCGGCGACGAGCGCCACGACCTCGCCCGGGCGGACCGACGGCGACACCGGGCCGAGGTTCGTGACCGACGTCCCGGCGACGGTCGCCGCGGCGGCCACGGGCGGCGCGACGAGCGCCGACCCGAGGTCGGGTGCGGTGTGCTGCTGGAGCCGCAGCGCGACGGCACGCGGAGCGTTGAGCGGCGCCGTCGTGGTGAGGAGCTGCTCGGGCGCCAGCGTCACGCCGGCCACGTCGGGCGACGGGCGCGGGAGGTAGCGCTCGACGTCGAACGGACCCGGCGACGGCGGCAACGGTTGCTCGGTGACGAGAACGTCGTACGTCCGCCCGGTCACCCGCAGCACCGCCCGGGCGCGTGCCGCGACCGCGACCACGTAGCCCGACGCCGGTGCGGTCGCGACCGCGTCCGGCGTGTACGTCAGCGTCGCCGCCGCCTCGGGCGCGCCGGCGCGCGAGCCGATCCGCCGCGCGGCGAGCAGCGGCTCCCACGTGACGGCGGTCCCCGCGGCGCCGAGTCGCGTGAGGTCGGTGTCGAGCGCGCGCCTCGCCGGCGACGTCCCGGGTCCGGTCACGATCGCGCCCACCTCCGCGGCGCCGGCCACGATGCGTACGGCGGTGCCGGCGGCAGGCACGTTCGCCGGGTCGAACTCCACCTCCCGCACTGCCCTGATCGTCGCCGGGCGCAGCGGCCCGGTCGCGACGCCGGCGAACACCAGGAAGCCCGCGCCGACCGAGGCGGGCACCCGCGCGTCGAGCGCGAGCCGGGCCTCGAGCGCGCGGACCCGTACGTGGCCCTCGACGGTGCCGCCGCGCAGGAGCCTGAGGACGTCGCCGCGCGCGTACGGCTTCGTCGCGGCCGCGACGTCGAGGCGGTCGGCCGCCGCCTTGGGCAGGGCCTCGGTGGACACCCGCGGCCCGAGCGCGCGCAGGCGCACCGGCGCGGGCAGCCCGGTCACGAGGTCGTGGAGCCTGATCCGGGTCGAGCCGCCCTGCTCCGCCGTCGAGAGGATCTCGGCCACCGCGAGCGTGGACCCCGTCCCCGTCAGCAGTACGAGCCCACCAGCCGCGAGGCCGAGCCCGGTGCCGGCCGCGGTGACGACCGTCCGCGTGCGCAGCGTCGCGGTCACCGGCTCGCCGGCGGGCACGAGCTCCGCCAGCGTCGCCGCGCGCGGCGCGAGCACGTCCGGCTTCGGCGCGTCGAGGTGCAGCCCGCCCTCGGGGAACGCGGGCACGGGCGAGCCGGGGACCACCGGCACGGCGGTCCCGCCGGCGCGCGACCACAGCGGGAGCGGCGTGAGGGTCGCGTCACCCCTGAGCAGGAAGGGCGCGGCGCCGGTCGGGGCGACCCGCAGCATCGACCCCAGCATGGCCGGGGTGAACGCCACCCCGGGCACGACGACGCGGGTGGCGGCGTCCTTGTCCAGCTTCTTCTTCTCGCCGAAGACGAGGTGCTGGAGCGTGAAGATCGTCCCCTCGATCCGCGACAGGATGCCGCCCCGCCGGAGCCCGGCCACGTCGAGTGCCGGCGACGACGAGAGCCCCTCGTAGTCGAAGTACGTCCCGATGCTCGGGATGCTCCCGACGAGGTTGACGGTGAGGTCGAGGAAGAGCCAGCCGAACAGGTTGTTCTGCAACGACAGCGTGAAGTCCGAGACCACGAGCAGCCCGGAGATGCCGCCCGACGGGTCGGAGCGGCCGACGGGGTCGTGCCGGCACACGGCGTAGGGACCCGCGACGGCGAGCTCCGACGGCAGCGGACCGCGGTAGTGCCGCCCGCGGCGCGGGTCGGCCCGCCCGCCGTCGAGCGGGTCCGGCGCCGTGAACGACCCGGTCTCGGGGTCGACGGCGCGCAGCGGCAGGTGCACGAGCCCGGCGTGCACGCCGCCGCCGTACAGGCCCGGCAGGCCGGGGTGCGCGAGCAGCGCCTCGCCGTACGCGTCGCGCGGGACACGCGTCGCGCCGTCCCGCGTGACGAACCGCACGGGAGTCCGCCCGGGATCGACGGAGAAGTACGCGGCGAGCGGCTCGCCCGGCGGGCCGTCGATCCGGCCGAAGCACGTCAGGCCGTCCCAGAGGTACGTCACGACGGCGCGCCCGCCGTCACCGGTCACGGTCCAGAGCCGGCCGAGGTCGTCGCGGTACCACTCCGGCGGCAGCACGGCCGGGCCCGCCGGCGCGCGGTCGCCGCGCGCCTCGCGCACGCCGATCGCCCGGCCGTCGCCGTCGCGCTCGACCTCGCGCACGCCGTGCGGGCCGGTCACCCGGACGAGGTCGCGGCCGTCGTAGTCGTAGCGCCACGCGGCGCCGGTGCCGCCGTCGACGCAGGCGACGACCCGGCCCTCGGCGTCACGCCGGACGTCGACGCCGTCGACGTGGCTCAGCAAGCCGGCGTCGTTCCAGAGGTACCGCTCGGTCCAGGTGCCGGAGGCGGTCCGCACCGTCCGCGCGAGCCCACCGTCGACCGGCTCCTCGACGACCTCGGCCAGCCCGTCGCCGTACGACCGGACGGCGCGGCCGAGCGCGTCGCGGCGCACCGTGAGGTACACCCGCCCGCCGCAGCGCACCTCCGCGAGGCCGCCGTCGTCGTAGACGTACTCGACCACCGCGGCGGAGCCGGGCACCGCGACCCGCACGACGGACGGCGCCGGGGCGGTGGTCACAGGCTCACCCCGCCGCTGACGGACACGCTCGCGGACGCGCCGCCGGAGGCGAACCGCAGCGACTCGAGCAGCGCGACGATCTCCCCGCGGATGCCCTGCAGCACCTCCGCGAAGTCGGTACGCAGCGTGGCCGGCAGCGCCAGCGCCGCCTCGATCGTGGCCTCGACGTCGATCGCGGTGAACGCGTCCACCACGCCGGCGAGGTCGTGCGTCAGCGCGGCGAGCGCCGTCGCCGGGTTCGCGGCGGCGGCGGCGCTGACGAGGCTCTCCAACGGCGCGAGGTCGCCGAGCAGCGCGGCCGGGTCGAGCGCGCGAAGCCGCGTCGCGACGGTGCCCAGAAGTCCCTCCAGCTCCGTCACGAGGATCTCCGGGTCGTACGCCTGGATCGACGCGCGGACGGCGGCGTGCACCTCGTCGAGCTCCGCGGCGAGCACCCGCGGGTCGAGGACCGACAGCTCCTCGCGCACGGCGGCGAGGACGGCGACGAACTTCCCGAGCTGCGCGCCGGGGCTGAGCTCGTTGAGGATCGCGCGCACCCGGAGGATCGCGGCCTCGACGTCACCGGCGATCGCGCCGACGACCTCGGGGAGACGGCGCACCACCGCGAGCGCGAGCGCGTCAACCTCGCGCGCGAGCGGCTCCGGGTCGAGCGCGGCGAGCAGCGCGTCCGCGTCGGTGACCAGCCTGGCGACCGCGCACGACTCGAGCGCGTCGGCGACCTCGTACAGCTCCGTCGCCACCGAGGACTGGCGAGCCGCCGCGGCGCGTACGCGGTCGCGCGCGGCGTCCCTGTCCCCGGCCGCGTCCTCGCGCAGTGACCCGGGGCCGCAGACGGCCAGCGCGCCGAACGTCGCGTCCAGGTCGAGCGTCACGGCCGCGCCGCCCGTACCGAACCGCGCCGACACCGCGAGCTGGGCGCGCGCCTGCGCGGCGCCGACCGGCGCGAACATCGTGTCGAACGCCGCGTCGAGGCTCGCCTCCACCCGCGCCACCGCGTACGCCGCGACGCGGAGGTCGGCCGCGAGCCCGCGCGTCGCGGCGTCGATGCCCGCCAGCACCTGACCGAGCACACCCGCGCCGGCGGCGGCGAGCGCCTCGCGCAGCTTGCCGGGCACGAAGCCGACGAGCCGCACCACGTCACCGGGCAGCACCGCGGGAACCTCCGCGGGGCCGGCGCCCGGCGGAGCCGGGGAGGCGCCGGCCGTCGCCCCGGCACCCGCGACGGGCTCGGCCGTCGTTCCCTCGGGGCCGAGGCGCGCGAGCGGCTGCGCGAGCGCGGCACCGACCTGGTCGCCCGTCGTGTTGACCGTGCCGGCGACGCCGCGCACGAGCTCCTCGGCGCCCGGCAGCGCGATCGCCGCCATCGCGTCGGCGAAGGCGAGGGAGGCTGGTTCGAGCAGCGCGCTGGGTCGCAGCCGGTCCCAGACGTCGAGGATCGCGAGGTACGGCACGCGGACCGGCGCCGCCAGCGCGGTGAGGTCGACGTGCTCGACGGCGTCGATCGCCGCCGTGACGGTACCGGTGACGTCGCCGAGCAGCGCCGCGGGCTCGAAGTCGGAGACCACTCGAAGCGCCGCGCCGGTCTCCCGCTCGATGTCGGCCACGAGCTCGGTGGGCACGAGGCTCGCCACGACGCCGCGAACGGTCGCGAGGCCGTCGCGCACGACGTCACCCACGCCGGCGCCGAACTGGTCCAGCAACGTCGCGACCGGCTCGAACACCGGCACGTCCGCGAGCTCGTCCGCGTCGAGGTTCAGCGCCTCGAGCTGGCCCACGAGCTGGTCGACGAGCGGCCGGAGCGGCTCGGGGAGCACGACGTCGGACAGCACGTCCTCGACCACGGCGCGGATCTCGGCCACGGAGTCGACGATCTGCCGCGCGGCGAGGTCGAGATCGACGTCCACCGCCGCGACCGCGCCGACCGCGGTCTGGACCGCGGCGTCGAACGCGGCCACGGCCTCGGCCGCCGCGGCCAGCGCCTCGCCCGCCTCGGCCGTCACGGTCCGGACGGCCGCGTCGACCGCCGCGAGCGCGGTCGTCACCGTGTCCACGACGCCCGCCAGCGTGTCGCGGACACGCGCGACGGCGGCGCGTACGTCCTCGCCGAGCGCGTCGGTGTCGGCGACCGCGGCGGCGAGCTCCGCGACCTTGGCGTGGATCGCCGCGGCGGGCGCGTCGAGGCCCGCCTCGCGGACGTCCCGCGCGGCGTCCAGGATCACGTTGGAGATCTCCAGCCGCAGCGGGCGCACCGGCACCGCCTGCAAGGTCGCCCGCACCCACTCGACCGCCCGCTCGACCTGCGCGTCGATCACCGCCACGACGTGGACCTGGAGGAACTGCTCGAGCGCGTCGAGGAACGGCGGGATGTGCGCCACGACCGGCACGAGGTCGACGCCGTCGACCATCGCCCGCAGCTCCGCCACGTGCGCGCGCCACCCGCCTACGGCGTCCAGCAACGTTACCTCGGCCGAGGTGACCGCGCCGTGCGCGCCCGCGACGGCCTCCGCGAGCGCCGTGACCGGGAGACTGCCCACCGCGGTCGCGACGACCGAGAGGTCGGCGCGGATCACCGCGACGGTCTGGGCCCGCACGCGTTCGAGGTCGGCGATCGCGCGCGTCACCGCGGCCGCGTCGCCGGTCGCGGCCGCGGTGGCGACGGCGTCGAGGGAGAGGACGAGGCCCTCGGTGCGCGCCGCGGGCAGCGTCAGCGAGGCCGTGGCCGAGAGCAGCGCGTCCACCCGCGCGCGGAGGCCGTCGAGCAGGTGCCGCGGGAACGGCGACAGCACCTCGAACGACAGGTCGAGCAGCCCCGCCACGTCGCGCGGCAGGTCGCCGTCGACCCGCGCGACCAGCGACGCGAAACCGCTCGCCGCGTCGACCGCGTCCGCGACCGTCGCCGCGGCCTGGTCCGGTAGCGACCCCAGCAGGTCGGGCAGCGCGCGGCCGCCGACCTTGAGCATGGCGAGCGGGTCATCGGCCACGCCGTCGAGCAGCGAGGCGACGACAGCGATCCCCTCCTGCACCGCGCGGACGTAGTCGTCGATCGGCAGCGACGCGACACGCGCGTCGACCGCGTTGCCGACGCGGAGCAGCTCGGTGGCGAGCGGCTCGAGCAACGACTCGGGCGAGCGCATCGCGTCGGTCAGCGCGGCGAGCTTCACCCCGACGTCGCCGAGCGCGCTCGTGACGGCGCCGCCGTCGACGATCGCCTGGACGCCCTCGCCGTTGACCGAGAGGGAGATGTCCGCCCGCGCGCTGGTGATCGCCGACAGGTCGAGGGCGCGGAGGTCGTCGAGCAGCGTCATCGCGCGTACCTCAGCAGCAGGTCGGAGAGGTCCACGCTCACGAACAGCGGGCAGTCGAGCACCGGCACGTCCCCGGCGAACGCCTTCGCCGGCAGCGGCGCGCCCGCCTCGTGCAGCCCGGCCGCGCCGACCGTGCGCAGCGTCGCGCCGTCCAGCGTCAGCGCGGCCGGCGCCGGGTCCTCGTCGCGCACCGCGAACCGCGCGAGCGGCCGCCCGTCCGGCGCCGCGGCCCAGAGGAACGTCCCCTCCGTCGCCCGCACGGCCAGCGCCGTGGGCGTGCCGGGCGACGCGAGCGGCGCGGGCAGGTCCACCCACACGACCGACAGCGCGCCGGACGGCTCGACGCGCACGACGCCGGGCGGGTCGAGCGGCTCGCCGGGCTCGCCGCGTTCGAACGCCACCACCGACACCGACAGCGCCGCCGCCGCGGTCGCCCGCCCCACGATCCCGACGCGCGCGAGCGGGTCGGCGCCCCACCCGGCGGCGGGGAAGGCCCGCACCGCGACCGGCCGGTCCGGCGACACGACCGGACCGGAGACCGACGCGAACGCCGCCGGCGCCGCGTCCGACGACGGCAGCAGCCGCAGCCCGTCGTAGCGGACGGTGAGGTCGCCGCGCACCGACGACGGCGCCTCGGCGGCGAGGCGGTCGATCCCGCTCACCGGCACCGGGGCGCCTGCGACGCTCGTCGTCAGCACGCCGGGGAACGACCGCAGCAGCGCGCCGTGCACGGTCGGCCCGGCCAGGTAGACGTGCGACTTCGCCCGGCCCTTCAGCGTGAACGTCACCGCCGGCGCCTTGCCCTCCGCCACCGCGGCCGCGATCGCGGTCTCGGCGGCGATCCGCAGGTCGACGCGCAGCGGCGGCGCCGACGCGGGCACCTCGCCGGGGCTCGCCCACGCGGTCGCGCCGTCGGGCCCGGTCACCGTGAGGTCGGCGGGCAGCGCCGCCGCCACGACGCCGATCGAGTCCACGGCCGAGCCCTCGACCTCGAAGTCCTCCGGCGTCTCGCCCCTCACCAGCGAGACGCGGACCTTCTTCGCCGGCGTGTCCGGCAGCCGCAACGCCGGCGGGTTGCCGGCCGACAGCGACGCCCCCGCCAGGAACGCCGGCTGCAGCGCGCCGCCGGACACGGTCCGCACCGAGAACAGCGCGGGGCCGAAGTCGCCGCCCGTCGCGACGCTCACCGCGAGCCGGTGCGCGCCGAGCTCGGCCTCCGACCTGATCGGCGTCCCGTCCGCCCGGCGCAGGCCGTTCAGCACGAGCCGGCGGACCGCGCGCTGCGCCGGCAACGTCACCACGTGCCCCTTGTCCGACGACACGGACAGCGTGCCGAGGTCCTCGTCCACCGCGGCCGGGGTGAGCGTCGCGGTGAACTCCGTCACCTCGGCGCCGGTCGCGCCGGCGACCGGCGGCCAGGTCGCGGACAACGGCACCCCCGGGCCGACGTCCGTCGGCAGCGCCGCGATCGCGTACGCGACCGGCGCCTGGAGCACCGCGAACGTCTGGACCGGCGTGACCTTCACGAGACCACCAGCGGCACCCGGGCCAGCTCCGCGCCGGCCGCGTTGCCGTGCGCCAGCGCGACGACGAGCTCGTCCACGACCGGCTCGTCCGGCGGGTCGTAGGTGACCGTCGCCATGCCGGCGAGCAGGTTCACGATCCGCACCCGCGGGTCGTCGCCCGCGGTGCCGCCGGTCAGCGTGCCCTTGCCGGCCGCGCCGTCCGGCGTCTCGACGCGCAGCGCGATGGCGCCGAACGCCGACGCCGCAGCGCCGCCCGCCGCGACGTCCACGGTCCCCCACCCGGCCACGCCGACGACGACCGGTCCCGCGGGGCCGCCCGCGCGCAGCCCGTCCGGCGGCAACGTGACCGACACCGGCGCCAGCCCCTCGCGCAGCCGGACGTGCACGATGCGCGGCCCGCTGACGCCCGGCGTCCCCGGCGGCCAGAACAGCCCGCTCGCCCGCAGGGTCACGCCGAACGGGTCCGGCACCGCCGCGTCGAACGGCACCGCCGCCCCCACGACCTCCAGGCCGTCGAGCAGGAAGCCCGGGTCGGCCGGGCCCGCGAGGGCCGCGCCGGACCGCAGCTCCGGCGCCTCCAGCGCGTAGAGCAGCGCGTCGACGCCGGCGAGCTGCTGCGCGCGGCCCTGGTTGTTCGCGGGCTGCACCACGGCGCCGAGCACGCAGGAGAGGCGCACCACGCGGCGCGGCGCGGCGGCGCCGGGGACGACCTCCGACCGCACGTTGCCGAGGTCGGGCGCGAGGCGTTCGACCGAGCGGACCCCGACCACCACGCGCGGCTGCGGCCCCGGCGGGCCGTCGGCCGGCGCGGCCACGACGCGGTTCGCGAACGGCGCGGGCAACCGCCCCGCGAGCACCGCCGCGAGCCGCGTCTCGAGGTCGCGGATCACCTGGGCTGCGTCCGCTCGTCGACGAAGCGGGCGAACACCTCGAACAGCGGGCCGCGCTCCTCGAAGTCGCGGGCGAACCGGTCGGGCAGCGACGACATCGCGCGGTCCACGTACGCCGGCACGATCTTGCGGACGTAGCCGACCAGCTCCTCGCGGATCGCCTGGTCCTCCTCGCGCGCGATCTCGCGCATCCGGTCGGCGTAGCCGGCCGTCGCCTCCTCGATCCGGCGGTCCACCGCCTCGGCGACGAGCGCCTCCATGCGGTCGCGCAGCGCGCCGACGTTCTCGCTCAGCGACGCGACGTGCCCGCGCAGGTCCTCGAACGCGCCGCCGTAGGTGGAGACCTCGTTCGACAGCTCGGCGACCCGGTCGCGCACCGGCTCCAGCTCGCGGGCGAGGCTGTCGAAGCGCTCGTTGAACTCCGAGCCGATCGCCTCCTGGTACGACCGCATGCGCTCGTCCACGCGCCCGGCGAAGTCGTCGATCGCGCCCCGCAGCATGTGCTCGACCAGCGCCCGCGCGTCGTTCATGACGTTCTCGGAGCTCTCCATCACGAGCGCCTGCGCGTCGCGGATCACCTCCTCGCGGATGCCCGGCACCGCCGACGACACGGCGTTCCCGATCCGCGAGTCGACGTCGGCCAGCCGCGCGTCGACCTGCCCGGACAGCTCGGCCCGCAACGACCCCAGCGACGAGTCGAGCTGCGCCGACGCCGCCGCGAGCACGTCCTGGCGGATCGCCGCGACCTGCTCCTCGCCGATGCGCGGGCGCAGCCGCTTCAGCGCCGCGTCGAGCTGCTCGACCGTCACGACCGACGCGCCGTACTCGGCCAGCCTGCGCTCGAACGCCGCGGCGTCCAGCAGCTCCCCGTCGTCGCGGGTGAGGCGCTCGCGCAGCTCCTCCACCGCACTCACGCGCCGCTCGAGGCCGGCGACGTCGAGCGGCTGCCCGTCGACGACGAGACCGGCACCGAGCTCGACCGCGCGCTGCACGTCGGTACGGATCGCGTCCAGCGCGGACCGCAGCGCGAGCACGTCGCGGCGGGAGTCGCTGGTGCCCTCGACCTGGATGCGCAGCGCGGTGAGGTCCGCCTCGCGCGCGACGTCGCGCGTCGCCACGTCGCCAACCCGGTCGCGCAGCGAGCCCACCGTCTCGCGCACCGCGCCGAGGTCGGTGTCCGCGCGGTCGAGGCGGCGTTCGAGGGCGGCCACCCGCGCGACGCTGCGCGGGTCGGCGAGCGGCCCCTCCTGCAGCAGCGCGCGGAGCTGCGCGTCGAGCCACGGCAACGCCACCTGCTCGTCGTGCGAGTGGACGGGCACCTCGCCCGTGCCGGTCGTGAGCACCGCGCGGGCCAGCTCCAGCAACGCGCCGACGACGGCGTTCCAGTCGTCGGCCCGGATCAGCTCGCCGCGCCGCGTCTCGGCGAGCGGCCGCAGCCGCGCGACGATCCCCTGGAGGCGGTCGAGGTTCTCGACGGTGGGCATCGGCTACCTCGGCAGCGACCGCGTGCCGACGATGACCGCCAGCTTCGGCCCCGCCAGGGTGGTCGAGCGGGTGTACGTCTGGAGCTCGCCCTCCGGCCGCGTCTGCGTCCCCGCGTCCATGTACTGCGTGGCCATCGCGGCGAGCGAGCGCACCGCGGGCTGGTCGAGGAACTGCTGCCCCTCCGCGCCCCGCGCGGCAGCGACCTCGTTGACCGCGGTGAGGATCTCGGTGCCGGTCAGCGCGAGGTTGCGGGTGAACACCGGCGTCTCCCGCTGCAGCGAGTCCTCGAGCTGCGCGATCCGCGTCCGCACCCGGTCGGCGACCTCGGGGTGCTGCTGCAACGCCTCCTCGACGCGGTGCCGCAGCACCCCGGCCTCCACCTCGCGGCGCAGCTCGAGCAGGCTCTTGCCGTACGCCTCCGCGAAGCGCCGCAGGTTGTCCTGCACCTCGCCGATCTTCTCGGCGATCTCGGGGTGGTCGTGGCCGCGCGGCGAGACGAGCGACGCGAGCTGGAGGACGGCGTTCGCCAGGTCGCTCACGACGCCGGCCAGGGTGTTCCAGTCGGACGCGCGGATGACCTCGCCGGACGCCTTCGCGGACAGCGGCCCCACGCGCTCGCGCGCGGTCCGGGCCACCGCCTGCACCGGGCCGAGGTCGGCGTCGGGGATGTCGCGGATCGGCGAGTCGCGGAACAGGTCGGCCGGCACCGGCACCGGCACGACCGTCGCGGACGGCTGGTCGAACACCCGGATCGGCCGGACGTCGATGGGCAGCGTGAGGTTCGGGTGGACGACCTTCATGTTCCACACGCCGGGGTCGATGTCGCGCACCGCGAGCGTGCCGTCGAGGAACGGCTTGCGGACGATGCGCTCCCCGGTCGCCGGGTTCTCCAGCTCGACCTCGGCGTCGCGGAAGGCCGGCACGTGGCCCATCAGGTTGACGTTGAGCATGCTCTTCATGGCGGTCTCCTCAGGCCAGGCCGTGCAGGTCGCCGTACGGGAACGTGATCTCCCAGAACAGCGTCAGCTCGTGGTCGCCGCCCTTGGTCAGCGGGGCGAACGTCACGCGGTTGTAGAGCGTCGTGGTGTCGCCGGCGCGGGACAGCAGCCCCGCCTCGCGCACGGTGCCGACCGCGACGGTGTCGCCGAGCGTGCCGCGCACCCGCACGAGCGCCACCCGCCGGTCCGGGTCGGGCGTGATCGTGAACGCCTCCGCCGGGATCGGCCCGTCGGTGCCGCCGGTGAGCGGCGCGGACTCGTCGTTGCTGAGTGCCGCGGTGGTGTACGTCCC
Organism: Mycobacteriales bacterium; assembly: GCA_036382875.1. GTDB lineage: Bacteria > Actinomycetota > Actinomycetes > BP-191 > BP-191 > BP-191. The sequence continues at coordinate 33,356 of DASVPJ010000001.1, read as the reverse complement.
CGTCTCCGGCACGTCGGACGTGCCGACGCCCATGTGCGTGATGCCCGCCGCGCCCTCCGCGCCGGCGAACAGCCGCGCGACGAGCAGCGCGCCGTCGCGCATCACGCTGTTGCGCGCCTCGCGCACCGCGACGACCTCGCCGTCGCGGCCGGTCAGCTCCAGCCGCACCCTCGCGCGCACCCTCGTCACCCCTACCGGTAGGTCGAGCCCTCGTACGTCGTCACCTCGAACAGGCCGCCCGCGTCCGGCAGCGTGTCCGCGCCGGTCGGCCCGCGTTCGCGCACCGTGCGCGGCAGCCAGCCGTTCAGCCGGTCCTCCTGCGCCTGCGTCTCGGCGAACGGCGCCATGCGCACCGACGTCCGCACGCCCGCGGCGGAGAGCCGGTCGACGCCGAGGTCGAGCGCGCGTTCGAGCTCGCCGCGGTCGGCGAGCGCCTCGTCGGTGGTGCCGCGCCGGGCGAGCAGCGCGCCGCCGGGCAGCGTCACCACGACCGTGGCCGGGAGCGTCTCGGTCCACGCGACGCTGAGGATCGCGGCCGGCTCCTGGTGGAACAGCGCCTTGTCCAGCCGCGCCTCGTCCCACCGGCCCTGCCGCAGGTCGAGCGAGGCAAGCGCGAGCAGCACCCGGTCGAGGCCGGGCGAGTCGTAGTGCGCGACCGGCAGGTACCAGAGGACGTTCGCGCCGCGGTCGAGCGTCAGCGGCCTCGGGGTCGCGTCCACGTCGGCCGCGTCCCACGGCACGCCCGGCACCACGCCGCGCACGCTGCGCAGCAGGTGCGTGACGTCGGCGCCCTCGACCTCCGCGGTCACCGCGTCGCCGGCGCACTCGACCCGCAGCCGCTCGCCCGGGCGCAGCGAGCCGAGGAACACCACGGCCTGCCCCGTGGTGACGTTGACGACGACCGGGACGTGCTCAGGACCGCCCGGCACGCCGACCAGCAGCAGCCCCGCGGGCACCGGGTCGAGGCCGCCATTGACGACGGTCATCCGGTCGAGCGGCTCGACGCCGCCGGCCCGCGGCGCCCGCTGCGTCCGGTGCGCGAACGGGTTCTCCAGGAACGCCGGCCGGCTCGCCCGCTCCACCTCCGACACGCCGTCGGCCCACGGGTCGGTGAGCCAGTCCTCCGGCCCGCGCGGCAGCGCGAGCGCGAGCCGCTCGGCGCCCGACGCGGCGACGTAGCGGGCGGCGTACGTCTCCACGAACACCTGCAGCGCGCGCACCGCGACCGCGCCGTGCTCGAGCACCGCCGCGCGCAGCGCGTGCACCCACGCGCGGAACTGCGCGAGGTCCTGCCACGGCTCCGGCAGGACGTCGAGCAGCGCCGCGAGCCCGGCCGCCTCGGCCAGCTCGAGCGCGGTGTCGAACGCGTGCGCGCGGCGTACCTCGACGAGGTCCTCGTCCACGACCTCCATCGCGAGCCCGGGACCGGAGTGCACGACGTCGTGCAGCAGCTCGCCGGCCGCGTACAGCGGCGGCAGCCGGTCGGCGATCGCGCGGGCGTGCGTCATACCGTGCCGTCCCGCACGTCGAACGACAGCGTCCCGCGCGCCATCGTCTCGCCGGGCAGCGGCTGGTACGTCCCCTGGCCGTCGGTGAGCTGGAGGAACCGGTCGCCCGCCGACACCGTGACGACCGTCTCGGCGCGCACCGCGCCGTAGCGCGTGTTGTCCGCGACGGCGCTGAGCAGCGCGTCCGCGGTGAGCGGCTTGTCGGGCGCGACGGTCGCGAGGTAGCCGTCGAGGCGCGACGTCGCGGCGGCCTCCGCGTCGGCGCGGGTCACGCCGCTGACCAGGTGCACCGGCAGCATCACGTCGACCCGCGACGTGGTGGAGACCGTGCCCGCCGCGATCTCCGTGTCGAGCTTCGTGACCGCGACCGTGCCGGGCTCGAGGACGCCGCCGTCCGGCACCTGGTACTCCTCCGCGGCCGCGCCGCCCTGCGGCGTCAACGTCACGGACGCGTCCACCAGCCGCGCGTCCTGCAGCACCGCCGTGACGAGCTGCGCGCGGCGCACCTTGCCGCCCGGCGGGACGGCGGCGAGCACGGCGCGGACGCGCTCGGCGGCACCGTCGGAGATCGCCTTCGCCTCGGCCGGCGACGGCGGGGTGCCGCCCGCCACGACGACCGCGACGTCGGCGTCCACCCGCCGCGGCGTCGCGCTCGCGTCGAGCACCCGGATGCCGGCCGGGCGCACGCGGCGGATGACGTCGGCGACCTTCGCCCGGTTGTCCGGCGTGTCCTCGGCGTACGCCACCGTCACCGCGACCTCGCCGGCGATGCCGTTGGGGAACTCGTCGATCGTCACGTCCTTGACGAAGTCGAGCGTCAGCAGCCGGAACCGCAACGCGTCCACCGTCCCGTGCACGACGCCGTGCAGCGCGCCGCGCGCCCGGCGGCGCAGCTCCGCGTCGGACTCGGCGGAGGTGAGCGCGCGGCCCGGCTCGGGGTTGTCGACCTCGCCGACACCGGCGATCACGACCTCGGGCCGGGTCAGCGCGTGCGCGGCCACGACGGGCGTGGCCGGGCTCTCGCCGCGCGCCGTGACGACCCGCGCCTCCTCGCCGGGCTCCAGCGTCAGCTCGTCGTTGGTCAGGTAGCGGTTGCCCTGCGCGTCCACGATCGCGGTGCCGGAGGGGACGGTGAGCCGGCCCGGCGTGCCCGGCCGGCGGGAGAAGCGGACCGACGCCACCGGGTGGCCGGACGGCAGCCGGGTGACGCCGACGAGCGCGACGGCCTTGTCGAGCGAGCCGCCCTCGGCGGTCTCGACGAACGCCGAGTCGTACACCACCCGCATCTGCTCGTAGAGCGTCGCCAGCTCGCGCGCGACGCTCTCCATCAGCGTGCGGACGACCGAGCCGACGTTGAGGTCGGTGAGCGGCGCCTCGCGCGCGTCGACCGGGTAGTAGTTGACGACGAGCGTCGTGCCGGCGATCGGCTGCGGCGCGCCCGGCCGGAAGCGGATCGTGTCCGGCTCCGCGCCGTCGGCCGACGGCACCAGCTCGAAGTCCGCCGGCGTGAAGCGGTAGTCGACCGGCTTGCCCGCGACGGGGATCTTGCCGGCCAGGTGCGAGATGCGGCGGACCGGGCGCTGCGCCAGCCGGGCCGCGACGGTGCCCGCGTCGCGCAGCCGCCGGTCGGGGGTGACGTCGGCGGTGAGCGTCTCGCGCACGACACCGCCGGTCAGCGTGGTGAGCAGGTCGCGGACGATCTCGGGGTAGGTGCGCGGGACGTAGCTCACAGCGCCACCTCCAGCGACACGGCGAGCGGGTCGCCGCCGTCGAGCGGGCGGACCTGGAGCACGAACACGAACGAGTCCACCGACTCCGCCTCGCGGTCGAAGTCCAGCGCCACCGCCTTCGGGTCGACCCGCGGCTCCTGCGCGACGGCCTCGAGGACGTACGCCCGGCAGAGGTTGCGCCGCGCGTCGTCGCGCGGCTGCCCGATCAGCTCGTGCAGCCGCGAGCCGTACGCCGCGTGGCCCAGCGCGGCAAGAGAGCCGACCGGCGTCAGCAGCCGCAGGATCAGCGCCTGGGCGAGGTTCTGCCGCTCGCTCCAGGTGCCGAGGTCGGTGACCTCCGTGACCGGCGCGACGGCGCCGTTGGGGTCGACCCGCTGCGCGGTGCGCGGGCGCGTGACGAGGTCGGCCTCGCTGGCGTCGTGGGCGGACAGCCACGGCAGCACGGTCAGGTCGGTGCCGAGCATCAGCCACCCACCAGGACCGTGCCGGCCGCGACGACCTGCCCGACCGGCAGGTCCGCCGGGTCGTCGCACGTCGTCACCGGGTCGCCCGCGCGGGCGGCCGGCTTGCCGCCGATCAGGACGGTCGCGCTGCCGCGCAGCACGGTGCCCTTGTTGGCCGGCGGCTTCTGGAACGCCGTCCCGGGCGGCGTGGGCACGTGCGCCGGGGAGTTCGTCGCGGTAGACCCGGCGACCGCCGCGGGCTGGCCGCCGATCTTCACGCTCGCCACGGTGCCGCCGTCGATGCGGCCGTTGAACGGGTGCGGCAACGGCGTCGGCACCGGCCCGCCGGGCGTCGGCACGAGCACGATGTGGGTGTCCACCGCGACGACGGTGGAGCCCTGGACCGCGGCCGGCGCGCCCATCAGTTGATCTCCACGAGGGCGCCCTCGATCTTCACCTTGGCGGCGCCCTTCACGCGCACCTCGGTGCCTTCGAGCGTGAGGTTTCCGGCCGCCTTCACGGTGACGTCGCCGTCCTGCTTCAGCGTCACCGACGAGCCGCCCGCCGCGACCTCGACCCGGCCGCCGCCGGCGGAGTCGAGATTCGCCGTGAGCGCGCCGACCGCGATGCGAACGGCACCGTCCTCGATCTCGACCCGCACGTCGCCGGGCAGCGTGAGGTCGACCTTCGGCGGGTCGCCCGTCACGACCAGCTCGAGGTCGGGCGTGCCGTTGCCCGGCGGCAGGCGCAGCACCGCCTCCCCCTCGGCGTGGTCCGGCGCGTCGGCGTCCGGGTGGTACAGCCGCCCGACGACGAACGCCGCGTGGCGGTCGCCGTCGGCGAACAGCACCAGCACCAGGTCGTCCACCGCGGGGATCGCCGCGAACCCCAGCAGCCCCACCGCGACCGGCACCTTCGGCAGCACGAGCCCGCTGTCGCGCAGCCGCACCGTGACCGCGTGGTCCTTCGCGACCAGCGTCCCGGGGTGCACGTCGGTGACGACGCCGACCGCGGCCGTCGCCCGCGCGGCCGCCTCGTGCCGCGCGATGCGCGCGACCGCGTCGACCAGGCCGGTCGTCACAGCAGGCTCCCGATCGCGCCGGCCAGCGCGGCGAGCAGCCCGCCACCGGCCGCCACCGCGCGCACGCCGTCGAGCTCCGTCACCCCGCCCGCGCCGAGCCGGTGCTCGACGCGGGTCAGCAGCCACGGACCCTCGGACAGGCCGAGCGGCAGGTCCTGCACCTCGACCACGTCGCCGGGGCGCAGGCTCGGCACCAGCACGCAGCGCGCGCGGACCCGGCCGGCGCGGGCGGTGGTCCGGGCCTGCAGCGCGCCGGTCGCGGCGAGCGCGGCGGCGGGCGTGCGCAGCGACGCGAACGCCTCCCACACCGCACCCGTGCCCGCCTCCGGCACGCCCTCGGGGAGCGGGTCGGGCGTGGGGCGCAGCGCGTTCGGGGCGGCCGCGGCGCCGGCCGGTCCGTTGCCGACGGCGACCGGCGGCGCGGTGGTCTCGCGCGAGCCGGTGACGTCGTACGCCAGCACCTCGCGCCCGTGCCGCAACGCGACGGTCGGCTCGTCGGCGAGCGGGGTCGCGTTGAGCGCGCCGTCGGCGCCGACGGTCGCGACGCCGCCGGCGAGCGTGGCGAGCCGGGCGACGTGCTCGGCGGCGGTGCGGGCCTGGTCGGCGACGTACGCGGCCAGCGGCAGGTCGAGCTCGACCCGGCCGGTCGCCGCGCCCGCGTCGCCGGCCAGCGCGGACACCACGTCGGCGGCGGTCGTGGCGGTGAACGTCGTGGCCGGCCGGTACGCCGCCAGGGCCGCGCCCGCGTCGGCGATCTCGACCTCGGTGCCGCCGAGACCGCGGCGCACCGAGCGGACCGTTCCGGTGAGGACGCGCCCAGGCGGCGCGCCGCCGGCCAGGCCGGCCAGCCCGCCCAGGGCGCCGCCGAGACCGCCGCCCCCGACCGCGCCGAGCGCCGCGCCCGCGAGACCGCCGAGGCCGCCGCTCGCCAGCTCGAGGCCGGTCAGGTCCACCGACGCCGGGTCGCCAGGGACCGCGGTGACCTCGGCGGCGTACGGCAGCACCGCGCGGCAGACCCCCGGCGCGGGCAGCGTCGCGAGCACGACCGTGAGCGCGTTGAGGTGCGCGTCGTAACGGCTCGACCCGAGCGTGAGCGAGGCGGTGGGCTTCACGACCCGAACACCGCGCCCAGCGCGCCGCCCGCCTCGGAGAACGCCGCGCCGATCCGTTGCACGTCGCCGACCGGCCCGGTGAGCGGGCCGAGCAGCCCGGAGACGTCGGGGAGGCCGCCGGCGAGGCTGGCCAGGCTCTGCAACGCCGCCACCGCGTCCATCGCCTGGTCCACCGCCGACGCGATGTCGCCGGCCAGGTCCGCGATGTCGCCGAGGATGTCGGTGTCGAAGCCGAGGTCGCCGAGCCCGAAGTCGTCGAGCCCCCCGAACGCGTCGAGCTGCGCCGGCGGCGGCAGCGGCGGGCTCTCGGCCAGGTGGACCTCGTAGCCGCAACGGCCGGGCACGCCCGCGACCTGCGACGCGGCGAACCACGTGACGACCACGTGCTGCAGCTCCAGCGCCGTCGTGATGTCCGCGGCGAACGTCAGCTCCTCCCCGGCCGCGGCGGCCTGCTGGAGCTTCGTGAGCCGGTCCGGCACCTCCGGCCCGAACAGCTCGCCGCGGATGCGGATGCGGTGCGACGGGCGGCCGCTGCGTTGCTGCACCTCGCCGTCGAGCCCCGCCACCCGCGCGCCGACGAACCCGGCGTCCAGCACGTGCTCGATGCTCTGCACCACGTCGAGCTGCATGTCGCCCAGCAGCGGCACGGCGGTCACGGCAGGTACCCGCGCAGGTCGCACTCGTCGTCGATCAGCCGCGCGAGCCGCGTCGCGGCCGCCGCGTCGTCGCGCGGGGGCGCGGCCGCCGGCAGCGCGATCGGGCCGGTGAGGCCCGCGCGCCACGCCGCCTCGCCGGCCTCGAACGTCGCCCGCGCCGGGTCGCGGCACGGCAGCGTGGTGACCGCTCCGGCGGGGTCGTCGCCGGCCGGGAGGCCGCGCTGCACGGGCGCCGGCGGCGCGGCCGCGAGGCCGGCCGCGCCCGCCCCGTCCCACGTCCCGCCGCCGGCCGCGTCGCGTACCGGCGGGGCGCCGGCCGCGGGCACCGGGCCGGGTATCGGACCTGCCCCGGCGGCCCGCACATCCCCCGGCAGGAGGCCGGGCCGCGGGCCGGGGACCGCCGCCGCGCCGGGCTCGCCCGCGGGCCACGGCGCGCCGGCCCCGCCGGGCTGGGACGCGTCGGCCGCCGCCACCCGTTCGCCGGGACCCGCCGCCGCGGCCCCGTCCGCCGGGCCGGCCGGACCCGCCGGGCGCCCGGCCGTCGCGCCACCGTCGACGGCGGCGCCGGCGAGCGACGCGCCACCACCCGCGGCCGCCGCACCGCCCCCCGCCCCGGCTCCCGGACCCACCGCGGCCGGCCCGTTGCCCGGCCCGCCCGGCCCGTCCACCGCGCGCGGCCCGGCCGCGCCGCCGGCCAGACCGTCCCGCGCGCCGGCCGCGCCGTCCCGCGCACCGCCGGGCTCGCCCGGCACCGCCGCCGCCCCGCCGGAGCCGCGCGACCCGCGCAGCCCGTCGAGCAGCCGCCCGAGCCCGCCCTCCTCCGGCGCCTCCCGCGGCCCCGGCACCGCCCGCGCGAGCAACGCCGCCGCGAGGCGTTCGACCACCGCGTCCACCGACGCGGGCGCCAGCTCGAGCCGCGTCCACCCGTCGTCCGCCGGCTCCGGCGACCCGAGCGCCGCGGCGAGTGCGTCGACCTCCGCCGCGTCCGCCTCGCGCAACGCCGCCGCGTCCCACCCCGCCGCCCGCGCGACGAGCAGCGCCGCGTCGGCGTACGGCATCGCGCAGCCCTCCGCGCCGGCCAGCACGAGCGCGACGACGTCGTGCATCACGTCGTACGACTCCGCCGTCACGGTCGCGTACCCGCGCAGCGCCGCGACCAGCGACGGCACCGGCGTCGCCGACGACGCGGCGAGCCGCACCGCCTGCGCGCGCTCGCCGAACGACACCGCGCGCAGCACCGCCGCGGACCCGTCGGCGCCGACGCGCAGCCGGGCCGGCGGCGTCGCCGACACCGGCACGCTGCGGCCCCCGGCGCGCACGACCCCACCGGCGAGGTCGAGGACGACGAACGGCACGTCAGGCGACCTCTTCGCGCACGCGCGTCGCCGTGAACCGGTACGTCGCCTCGCCGAACTCGCCGACGGACAGCCCGAACGACTTCTCCGCGAGGTAGCACTCGTCGAACGTCACGGTCACCGTCGCCGCGCCGTGCTTGAGCTGCGCGGTGAGCTGGAACGCCTGGTCGACCGGGAGGCCGTTCAACGTCGCGTTGGTCGACGCGACGCGCAGCGCGCCCTCGACCACCTGCGGCCCCGAGACCATGCCGATGCGCTCCGCGCTGCCGAGCGCGTACACGCTCGACCGCGCCTGCTGGTGCCGGTACTCGATCGCGCGAACGCCCTCGACGGGAGTGCCGTCGAGGAGTACCTGGCTCTCGTTCGCCGCCACGATCGTCGGCATGGCTCCGCCTTCCCCCCGCGCCTGCGCACGGGCGCCGGGTTCAGTTCTTGACGCGGATGGTGGCGTACACGTAGTCGATGGCCCGGACCGGCCGGACCGCGATGTCGATGCGCACGATGCCCTGCGCGAAGTCCTGCTGCGTCGAGTACACGTCGACGCGGAACGCGGGGTCCTCGCCGTCGGTCGACGGCACGATCGCACCCGCGCGTTCGAGCCGGGTGAACATCGCGATGAGCTGCTGCTTCAGCGCCACCCGCGCGGTGTCGCTGTTGAGCTCGCCGATGAAGTTCTCGGCGATCGCCTTCGTCTCGCGGATCGCCTGGTCGGCGACGCGCGTGACGGAGATCTGGTCGCCGGTCGTGTCGATGCCCTTCAGCACGACGACGCCGCGGCCGCGCCGGTCCTGCACGACGAGCGCGTTGACCGTCGGCCCGAGGAGCTGGTTGAGCTCGCTCTCCCGGTAGCGCGCCGCCGCGACGTCGAGCAGCGACACCTGCTTGAACGTCGGCGACTCGTGCTGGTCCAGCCGCGCGACGAGGCCGGCCACGGCGCCCTCGGCGCCGGCCGGCGACACGAGCACGAAGCGGCGGTTGCGCACGACCGACGCGTGGTCGCGCACGGCCGAGACCGCCTTCTCGTCCGGGGCGATCGAGCCGAACGCGATCCGCGGCGCCCCCGCGTCGGTCATCGCGACCGCGTGCCCGAGCAGCGCCTGGTGGATCTGCCGGACGTCGGCCGCCGCGCGCCGCGGCTCCACCGCCGCGAGGACCAGGTCGATGCGGGTGTCCTCGGCCAGCCGGTCGACGGCGGTGCGGTACGCGTCGACCGACGGCGACTCGCCCTCGGCGAACGCCGCCGGCACCGTGACCGCGGCGGGCAGCGCCGCGTCCGGCGCGAGCGACGACAGGATGCGCGTGCGGATCAGCCGGCTGCGGGTGGCGAGCACGACGGGCAGGTAGTCGTCGTCGTCCGGGTCGAGCGTCATGCCGCGGTGGCGTTCCTGCAGGCCGCTCTGGTGCACGTCGATGCCGATGGTGTTGTCGGTCACCGTCAACGCCACCCGCAGGCCGTTGGCCGTCGCGCCCTCGGCGGGCACCACGTCGAACAACGGCTTGTCCGCCGCGCTGCGGAACGTGATCGCCGGGCTCGCCTTCGTCGCGTCGAACGTCTCCTCCTTCGCGGCCGGCAGCGTGCCGTCCACGCCGGGGTCGACCGCGACGACGTACGCCGAGCGCGTGTTGATCGTGGTGACCAGGTCGTCCGGCTCCCCCGGCGCGACGCGCAGGTCGGCGAAGCTCTCGACCTGCCGCCCGTCGAGGTAGAGGCGGAGCGAGACGCGCAACGCCTTGCCCTCGGCGTCCGTCGTCTCGCGAACCTCGGCGCGCAGGCCGGAGCTCGGCTCGGCCCCGCCGTTCGCCCACGCGCCGGCGGACCGCGCGCGCAGGTGCACGGCGGGCACGCCGTTGCGGTTGTTGAGCGTCAGCCGCGCGGCGCGGCCGCCCAGGACGGGCGACACCACGACCTCGCGCACGCCGTTCGCGAACGCGTGCACGACCTGCGGCATGGTGACCGGCGTCCCCGGCCCGAAGATCTCGCGCAGCTCGGCGAGCCGGGTCACCCCGGCGAGGCCGTCGCCCGGCGGCACCAGGTCGACGATGCCGACCGCGCCGAGCACGCCGGCCGCGGCCGGCTGCGGTGGGAGGACGTCGAACTTCGCGTCGACACGGACCCCGGGCACCACCAACGTCGCCATGCGACCTCCGTCCCCCATCCGGACCAAGGGTGCGATCCAATGCCCGGTTCGCCCGGATTGGCAATAGCCAGTCGGACATTTCCGGATCGGACGAGGGCGCGGCCGCTCAGCGGAACGTGCGCCCGCGGCGCGACGCGACGCGCGCCGCGAGGCCGCGCGGGACGAGCCGCCCGGCGCCCACCAGCGCCTTGTACTGCCAGCCGGGGACGGACACGACCTTGCCCGCGCGCAGGTCGCGCAGCCCGCCGTCGACGACCTCGGATGCCGAGAGCCACAGGCGTTCCGGGATGCCACTCATGTCCATGCCGGCCCGGTCGTGGAACTCCGTGTGCGTGAACCCCGGGCACAGCGCCATCACCCGCACGCCGGTGCCGAGGAGGTCCTGCGCGACCGCCTCGCTGAACGACACGACCCACGCCTTCGACGCGCCGTACGTCCCGCGCGGGAAGAACGCCGCGACGCTTGCGACGTTGACGACGCCGCCCGCGCGCCGCTCGACCATCGGCCGCACCGCCGCCGTCGTGAGCCGCAGCACCGCCTCGCAGTGCACGCGCAGCATCGTCACCTCGTCGTCGACCGGCACCGCGAGGTACCGGCCGCGGTGGCCGAAGCCCGCGTTGTTGACGAGCAGGTCGACGCCGTCCGCGAGCCGTCGTTCGACCGCGGCGATGCCGTCCTCGGTGGCGAGGTCGGCGGGCAGCACCTCCGCCGCGACGCCCAGCGAGCCGGCCAGCGACGACAGCCGCTCCGCGTCGCGGGCGACGAGCACGAGGTCGTAGCCGTCGCGGGCGAGACGCTGCGCGAACGCCTTGCCGATCCCCGCGCTGGCACCGGTGACGAGAGCCGTGGGCATGGGGCCGATTCTGCTCCTGCGGCACCCTTGCGGCGGGACCGGTTACCGAACGGCGTTCTTCGGGCCGGCGCGCCCTTCCGCCGGAAGCGCTCCGGTCGCACCCTGTCCTCAAGTGCCGGGAATGTCACCTTTGGGGCACTTTTAACAGCGACATTTCGGGAGAAGTGTGCGCACCCTTCTCGCGTGCCCCCAGCCGCACGCGACCCAGCTTGGGGGGGGACCGCTATGCCGGGTACCCGCATTTCCCGTGCCTTCGCCTCGCTCACCACCGTCGCGGTCCTCGCGTCGGGCTCGCCCGTCCTGGCCGGCGTCGCGCACGCCGCGCCGGCCGCGCCGCGCGCCGCCGCCACCGGCGAGGTGCCCGACCTGCGGACCCGCAGCTCGTCCACGGTGCGCAACGCCGACGGCACGATGACCACGACCCTGCACGCCGGCGCCGTGCACTACCGCGACCCCGCGGGGCACTGGCAGCCGATCGACTCGAACGTCGTCGAGGAGCGCGTCGACGGCTTCGCGTTCCGCAACGCCGCCAACGCGTTCACGGCGCGGTGGAAGGACACGCTCGACGGCGAGTACCTCGCGTTCGACGCCGGCGGCACGGAGTTCCGCGTGTCGGCGCAGGGCGTCGCCGCGGCCGCGGCGCGCAAGGAGCAGCGCGGCGTCGCGTACCCCGCCGCCGTCGGCGGCGTCGAGCTGCGCTACGACATGCTCGCGGACGGCATCAAGGAGACGCTCGTCCTCCCCGACGCGTCCGTGCCGACGCGCTACGCGTTCACCCTGCGCCCGACCGGCGACCGGCAGGTGACCCCGCGCCGGCAGGCCGACGGGTCGTGGGCGTTCTACGTCGACGCCGGCATGACGCCGGCGTTCGTCCTCGACGCGCCCGTCGCGCTCGACGCGGCGGGCCGCGGCGAGGCGGTCGCGCCCGGGACGCGCAACGCCACCCTCGACGTGCGCCAGGTCGGCCGGGAGTTCCGGCTGGAGCTCGCCGTCGACGGCGCCTGGCTGCGCGCGCCGTCGCGCGTCTTCCCGGTGCAGCTCGACCCGACGATCACGGTCCAGCCGCCGATCGAGGACGTGTCGTTCAACGCCACCTGCGCGACGTGCGCGCCGTACGTCAGCGACAAGATCTTCATGGGCAGCGACACGAGCAACGCCTGGCGCGGCGCCGTGCAGTTCAACCTCGCCGAGATCCCCGAGAGCGCCGACGTCACGTCCGCCGACCTCGGCCTCTACTGGGGCGTCACCTGCATCACCGTTCCGACCACGTGGTGCAACGGCACCAGCCACCAGGTCGACGCGCACCGGCTCACCGCCGGCTGGACGACGGCCACGCAGTCCGGGCAGTTCACGTACGAGACCGCGCCGATCGGCAGCTTCACGGTCAGCGGCACCAACGCCATGTGGATGACGTGGCCCATCACGTCGACGCTGCGCGAGTGGCTCGCCGGGACCCGGACGAACTTCGGCTTCATGCTCAAGCGCAACACCGAGACGATCGGGTCGAGCGGGCCGGTCGCCTACGGCCGCCGCTACGCCGAGCCGTCGCTGCAGCCGAAGCTCACCGTCACCTGGCCCGGCGACGCGGTGAACCTGCTGCCGCCCGAGACGCTGCACAGCAACGGCGCCGACCTGCGCTGGTCGACCTACCCCGCGACGGCGACGGTGCCGTTCGCCAAGTACGAGGTCCACCGCTCGGCGACCGCGTCGTTCGTGCCGTCGTCCACCACGCTGCTCACGACGATCACCGACCCGGCCGTCACGTCGTTCCGCGACACCACCGCGGCCCCCGGCAAGACGTTCACGTACAAGGTCGTCGCCAACTCCCTCGCCTCGACCGGGCGCACCGTGACGCTGCCGGCCACCGGGCAGGCGACGAAGCTGCTGCAGCCCAGCCCGACCGCGGGCCAGGCGACGACGGCGACGTACTCGACGACGTTGACGAACTGCGCGAACTACGGCACCGAGCCGACGATCTGGATCGGCCCGGCGTCGACCACGAACAGCCGCGGCCTCGTCCGCTTCGACCTGCGCGACGTGCCGGAGAACGCCTCCATCACCAACGCCACCATGTCGCTCTGGCACGCGTACAAGGTCAGCGTCCCGGTCACCGTCCGCGCCTACCCGGCGACCGCCGAGTGGCGCGAGGGGACCGGTCTGTCCCAATGCACCGGCGACGGCGCCACCTGGTACGACGCGTACGGCGGCGTCAGGTGGACCAACATCGGCACCGACAACGACGGCGTCGCCGCCGCCGCGGTCACCAGCCCGGCCGGCGACCCCGCGGGCTTCGACGCGTTCGACATCACGGCGACCGTCAAGAGCTGGGTGACCGGCACTGTGCCGAACCACGGCGTGATGCTCAAGGCCGACGACGAGGTCACCGGCAACGACGCCAAGCTGCACAGCTACTACAGCGACGACTTCGCGGTCGCGCCGAGCCTGCGGCCGAAGCTCGCGGTCACCTACGCCGACGGCAGCGCGGCGATCGCGCCGACCATGGCCGTCGCGTCGCCGGGCGCCGGCAGCGCCGTCTCCGGCGCCACGACGATCGTCGCGTCCGCCAGCGACGACCGCCGCGTCGACAAGGTGGAGTTCCTGGTCGACGGCGTGCTCAAGACCACCGACACGTCCCCGCCGTTCGCGTTCGGCTGGCAGACCACCACCGCCACCGACGGCGTGCATTCGCTCGTCGTGCGCGGCACCGACGACGCCGGCAACGTCGCGTCGTCCCCCGCCGTGTCCGTCACGGTCGACAACTCCGCCGCGCCGGCCGTGTCGGTCACCGCGCCCGCGGTGCCGGCGCTCGGCTCCTACGGCGCCGCCGTGCAGGCCGACGCGCCGCGCGCCTGGTGGCGCCTCGGCGACGCGGCCGGCTCGACCACGGCCGCCGACTCGGTCGGTACCAGCACCGGCACGTACACCGGCGTCACGCCCGGCGTCGCCGGCGCGACGAAGGACGGCAACACCGCCGCGCGCTTCAGCGGCGTCAACGGCGCCAGCGAGGTCAAGGTCCCCAACGCCGCCGCGCTCCAGTTCGGCCTCGGCGACTTCACCGCCGAGGCGTGGGTGAAGACCGGTGCCAACGCCGAGGGCGCGATCGTCGGCAAGCACACCTCCGGCGTCGTCCCGAGCTGGCGGGTCACCGTCACCGACGACACCGGCTACGTCGGCCGCGTGCGCGCGGTGCTCGTCGACGCGGCCGGCAGCACCAAGACCGGCTACGGCCCGGCGATCCGGGTGGACGACAACCTCTGGCACCACGTCGTCGTCGGCTACGACCGCGACCGCGGCTTCGTCATCAGCGTCGACGGCTACACGCAGGAGACGCCGGCCGACCTGACCGCCGACGTCACGAACGCCGCCGACCTGCGCATCGGCGACTTCAGCGACTACCCGGCGCTCGCCGCCGACATCGACGAGGTCGCCGTCTACGCCTCGCTGCTCTCGCCCGACCGGGTCCGCGTGCACTACGAGTCCGGCATCCAGCAGCGGCTCACCGCGCCGGCGTACGACACGTCGGTCAAGGCCGACGCGCCGCTCGGCTACTGGCGCCTCGGCGAGGTGTCGGGCACGACGGCGTTCGACTCGTCGGGCAACAACCGGCACGGCACCCACGTCGGCACGCCGACGCTCGGCGTCACCGGCCCGCTCACCCGCGACGCGGACAAGGCGATCCAGGTCAACAACGGCAGCACCGACTACGTCAGCGTGCCGCGCGACGGCGCGTACGACCTCAACGGGTCGTTCACCATCGAGTGGTGGGGCTCCGCCCAGCCGCTCCAGGACCACAGCTACCCGGGCTTCCTCCGCTACGGCGGCGGCGGCGCGGTCGGCGACGGCTGGCTCATCTACTGGACGCCGGGCACCGGCGCGCTGACGTTCAAGCGCGACAACACCTACGTGTCCACGCAGGCCAACGTCGTCGGCCCGTCGTGGCGCCACTACGCGGCGGTGTACGACGAGCCTGCGGCGACGTTCACCTGGTACGTCGACGGCATCCCGGTGAAGACGTCGAGCGGCGTCACGTACGTCGACGCCACGGACGACACGCCTGCGCTGAAGCTCGGGTCCGGTGACAACGGCGCCGCCGGGCGCCTGGACGAGCCGGCGATCTACCCGACGGCGCTCGCCGCGAGCCGCATCCGCGCGCACTACGACGCGGCACGCGTGGCCGTCCCGGTCGTCGCCGGCACCACCACGATCAGCGCGGACGCCACCGACGACCGCGCGGTCACGAAGGTGGAGTTCCTGGTCGACGGCGTCCGCGTCGGCGAGGACACCACCGCGCCGTACTCCGTCTCGTGGAACACCCTCGACCCGGCGAACCCGGTCTTCGACGGCACCCGCGTCGTCACCGCGGTCGCGTACGACGCGGCGAAGTCCACGACGTCGGCGTCGTGGCCGGTCCGCGTCGACAACACGCCGGCCGAGGCGGTCATCGACACGACGCCGCCACCGGTCGTGGTGGCGGCCGGGTCGACCGAGACGTCGGGCGTGGACGTCACGGTGACCAACGTCGGCACCGCCGCGCTCAGCGGCACCGGCACGACCGTCGGCTACCGCTGGATCTCCAGCGACCCCACCCCGGTCGTGGTGGAGGGCAACGCCGTCACGCTCGGCGCCGACCTCGCCGCCGGCAACGCCCGCAAGGTGCGCCTCGACGTGCTGCCGCCGAAGCTGCCCGAGGGCGTCGACCGCGCGACGTACACGCTGCGCGTCGACGTCCGCGACTCCTCCGGCACCTACGCCGCCTCGAAGGGCAACCAGCCGAAGGACAACCCGGTCCAGGTCGCCAAGGCGCTGGAGGACGCGCTCGGCCTCGAACGCTGGTACCAGTACCGCGGCGAGGAGCTCGGCGCGGGCATGCAGCACCTGGTCAACGTCGCGAACGGCAACTCGCTGTGGCGCTGGACGCCGTTCTCGGCGCCGGGCCGCGGCCTGACGACCAACGTCGACCTGACGTACAACAGCCTGGAGAAGCACTCCAACAGCCCGGCCGGCAACAACGTCTCCATCTCGATCTCGTCGCTGACCCGGCTCGGCCTGCCGCTCGACATCCACCCGAACAAGGCCGACACCATCTCCGGCCGCGCCAACCGCTACGTCGTCTTCACCGACGGCGACGGCACGAGCCACCGGTTCGACGGCACGCTGGCCGCCGACGGCACCGTGTACTGGGCGTCGCCGCCGGGCGTGCACCTGTACCTGCGCGCGCTCTCCGGCAACGCCGCCCGCACCTGGGCGCTGACCCGGCCGGACCGCGTGACGCACTACTTCGACGCCGACGGCTTCCCGACGAGCATCGAGGACAACAACGGGAACAGGATCACGTACACCGTCGAGGCGATCCCGCCCGGCGAGGACGGCGGCCCGGTCAAGAAGCGGATCACCGCGATCACCGACGCGGCCGGCTCGACCGCGACGCCGGCGCCCAACCGGACGTTCCGCATCGACTACTGGTCGAAGGACGAGGTCAAGAAGCAGCAGGTGCGCGGCCGCATCCAGCGGATCACCGACCACACCGGCAGCGCGCTCGACTTCGAGTACTACGACGACGGCAACCTGCGCCGGCTCGTCCAGCGCGGCGGCACCACGGCCGACGGCGCGTTCCTCCCGGACCGCTGGTACGTGTTCACCTACACCACGTCCAACGGCGACGGGCCGGCGATCCCGGACCCGGCGCTGCGCGTCGACCCCGACCCGAAGACGCCGAACCAGTCCACGCTGCTCTACAGCGTGCGCGACCCGCGCGGCACCGAGACGCGGTTCGACTACTACGGCCCCGGCACCGGCCTGCTCCGCGACCGGCTCGAGTCGATGACGAACCGCGTCGGCTCGGTGACGACGTACGCGTACGACCTCGTCGCGCGCAAGACGACCGTCACCGCGCCGCTGCAGCGCACGACGACGTACTTCTACGACCCGCTGGGCCGCGCCACGTCGCTCGTGAACCCGCTCAACGAGACCACCTCGCTCACCTGGAGCGCCGACAACAAGGTGGTCAAGGTCACCGAGCCGTCGCAGGCGTTCGTGACCTACGCGTACAACGCGAACGGCTACCTGCTCGCGGTCACCGACCAGCTCGGCAACCAGACGCAGCTCCAGTACGACGACCTGCCGGTGGACACGAACGACGTCACCGGCAAGTGGCAGGACGGCCGCGGCATCCCGCACCTGTCGCAGCTCCGGTACAAGACCAACCCCAACGGCGTCCCGACGCCGGAGGTCGACTACCGGTACGAGATGCAGTACGACACGCGCGGCAACCTCACCACGGTCATCGACCCGACCGGCGCGCGGACCGTGCTCGCGATCAACGCCGACGGCACCGTCGCGAGCGAGACGTCGCCGAACGGCGGCATCACCCGCTACGTGTACGACGCCAATGGCCTGCCGGTGAAGGTGACCGACCCGGTCGGGCGGGTCACGACGTCGTTCCACGACGACGACGGCCTGCTGCGCTGGCGGCAGGACGCGCGGCACCAGTCGTACACCGGCGGCGACCCGCGCGAGTACCGCACGTACTTCGACTACGACTCGTTCCACCGGATGGGCCGGCAGAGCATGCCGAAGTCGACGACCGTCGAGCGCGGCACGCTCGTGTGGAGCGGCGCCGAGCTCGACCCGAACGACAACGTCACGCTCGACGTCGACGCGCACTTCGGCAAGCAGTACGCGCCGGGGTCGGCGTTCCGGATCACCCGCACGTACGACCTCATGGACCAGCAGACGCTGACCACGACGAACGACACGTCCGCCGACCCGGCGGGCGAGCGGACGAAGTACGAGTACGACGCCGCGTCCCGGCTGTTCCGGACCACCGCCGCGCGCGGCATGCAGTCCGCGGCCATCCCCAACGACTTCGTCACGCAGCTCTCGTACGACGGCCTCGACCGCGTCGTGCAGGAGAAGCGCGAGGAGGTCGACACCGCGGGCGTCGTGCGCAGCACGCAGATCGCGTGGAAGTGCTACGCCGCCAACACCGGTGACCTCACGCGCATGGTGCTGCCGCGCGCGCAGCGCACCACCAACCCGTGCGCGGACACCACCGCGAAGCCCGACCAGCGGATGACGTACGACGCCGCGCACCGCCTGCTCTCGCAGACGGACGGCAACGGCAACGTCACGAGCCGCACGTACGACCGCAACTCCAACGTCACGTCCACGACGGACGCGAACGGCACGAAGAAGACCGTCGAGTACGACCAGCGCGACAAGCAGACGCGGCTCGTGCAGCCGTTCGTCGGGGGCACCACGCCGCGGGACATCGTCACGAAGTACGAGTACGACCCGAACGGCAACCGCGTGGCGGTCATCAGCCCGCGCGCGTGGGACGCGTCGACCGACAAGGCGACGTTCAGCAGGTACGTCACCCGCCAGGTGTACGACCTCGCGAACCAGCTCACCCGGACCGACCTGCCGAGCACGAGCACGGCCGACGCGGGGTACGTGCACCGCCGCTACGACGAGGTCGGCAACCTCAAGCTGCAGACGACCGCCGTCTCGCAGAGCGACCTCGCGAACGTCTCCCCGGACAAGAAGAGCGAGTACACGTTCTTCGACCCGGGCTGGATCAGGACCGAGACCGACAACGTCAACCCGCGCGTGCACTACGACTACACCGCGCGCGGCCGGCAGGCGAGCCGCACGCCGGAGAAGAAGGGGTCGACCGACCTGGACCTGACGCAGCGGCAGCGGTGGACGTACTACCTCGACGGGCAGCTCCGCGAGCGCGCCGACGAGGGCGGCCAGAAGGTGTCGTACACCTACGACGCCGGCAACAACGTGCTGACCGTGCGCGACTCGTCCGGCGTCACGTCCAACGCGCAGAAGACGACCGAGGTCGTGAACACCTACGACGGCTTCGACCGCAACGACGTCTCGAAGACGCGCTACGGCGGCGGCAACTGGAAGATCACGACGTTCGGCTACAACGTGCACGGCGACGTCGAGTACCGCGCCGACAACCGCGAGGAGAGCTCGGCCGGCACGCTCGTCAAGGCCGCCCGGATCTCGCGGTTCACGTACGACCTCGGCGACTGGATGAAGGAGCAGACGGACGAGGGCGACGACCGGACGGCGAGCACCGCCGACGACCAGCGCATCCTCAACGCGTTCTACCCGACGGGCTGGGAGAAGACCCGGACGATCCAGCGCTGGGTCAACGCGACCTGGCAGACCAAGCAGACGACGGACTGGACGCACTACCTCAACGGCTCGCTGAAGACGCTCGTCACGAAGAACGGCTCGGGCACCGTCCTCGAGTCGCACGACGTGTCGTACGTGGACGCGGCCGGCCTGTACGTCAACGGCCACAAGACCCGCGACGTGTTCACCCGGTCCGGCGGCGCCACGTGCACCACCACGTGCACGCAGACGCACGAGTACGACGCGCGGGACCGCGTGGTCAAGGAGTTCAACGGCGCGTCGACGACGTCGTACGACCTCGACCCCGCCGGCAACGTGCTGAGCGAGACGTCGAACGGCGCGACGACGACGTACACGTACAAGGGCAACCAGGTCGACACGCAGACCGGCGCGTCGGGGACCGCGAAGTACAACTACGACACCCGCGGCAACCTCGACTGCGTCACCGGCGGCGCCACCACCTGCGGCAGCACCGGCACGACCGCCGACTACAGCTACGACTACCTCGACCGGATGACCAGCTTCACCGGCGGCGGCGAGTCGGCGACGTACGAGTACGACGCGCTCGACCGGCTCGTCGAGCAGCGCGAGACGCACTCCGGCGTGTCCCGCGCGACGAGCATGAGCTACCTCGGCACGACCGGCGCGGTGACCTCCGAGGAGCACCGCGGCTCGCCGGGCGGGCCGGTGAACCGGACCAAGTCGTACTCGTACGACGCGTTCGGCAACTCGATCGGCATGACCGACAAGCAGGGCACCACGAGCAAGGACTACAACTACGGCTACGACGTCTCCGGCAACGTGTCGCAGCTCAACGACGCGTCGAGCGGGCAGACGTTCGCGGCCTACGGCTACAAGCCGTACGGCGACCAGGACAGCGGGCTGTCGAAGGGCGACACCGACCTCAAGAACCCGGTCAACCCCGTCCGCTTCATGGCCAAGCGCTACGACACCGGCTCCGGCACCGTCGACATGGGTGCCCGCCGCTTCGGGCCGCGCGACAACCACTTCCTCCAGGAGGACCGGCTCGCCGGCGCGCTCGGCAACATGGGTCTCGGCCAGGACCCGCTCACGTCCAACCGCTACAGCCTGGCCGGCGGCAACCCCACGTCGTTCGTCGAGGTGGACGGCCACTGGTCGATCGGCGACCTGTTCGGCGGCGGGTCCAAGGACGGCAACCCGATCGACACGATCAAGAAGAAGGGGAAGGACTTCTTCGACAAGGCCAAGCGGACCGTCAAGAGCGGCATCGACAAGGTCGCCTCCGCCACCAAGGGCCCGCGCGAGGACCTCGCGAAGTCCGCGAAGGAGACCGGCGTCGTCGACGTCGTCAACGAGGTCGGCGGCCAGCTCGGCGAGAACATGGACAAGATCACCCGCGGCGTCAGCAAGGCTGGTGAGTCGATCGGCGACTTCGCCGAGGACACCATCGAGAACGGCGCCGAGCGGCTGTCCAAGTGGTCGAAGGGCGGCAAGAGCGCCATCAAGAAGGCCGGCCGTTCGGTCGCCCGCTGGGGCGGCGACGGCGGCCTCGGGGACGCGATCGAGGACAAGATCCGGGACGCGGGTCACGCGGTCGGCTCGTCGGACTTCCTCAAGAAGGCCGGGACGACGCTCGACCGGGTCAGCACCGGCGTCGACCTCGTGTCCGGTTTCGCCAGCCAGCTCGGGGCCGACTGGGACCGGAAGGACATGGGCCTCGGCGAGAAGCTGGGCCGGGCGGTCGGCCGGGCCGGGATCGAGACGCTCGCCGGCGAGCTCGGCGGCAAGGCCGGCGCCTGGGCCGGCGCGGCGTTCTGCGGCGCGCTCGGTGCGGCGACGGGTGGCCTCGCGATCGCGGCGTGCGCCGTCGCGGGAGGCGTCGCGGGCGGGCTCGCGGGCAGCATTGGCGGTGACTACGTCGCGGACAAGGCGATCGGAGAGGACTAGGAGGCCCCATGTACCGAGACCCGGACCGGGAGGCCCGCAGGAAGTCGCTGCACGGCAACCTGAAGCTGATCCTCGGCTTCGTGGTCGTCGGGACGATCATCTCGCTGGTCCTGATGGCGCTCGGCATCTGAGACCATCGGCCCGACGTCCCCTCACCTCTCAGGAGAACGCATGAAGCTCACGCTGAAGACCGAACGCCTCGCCGAGCTCTCCACCGACGAGCTCACCCGCGTCGCGGGCGGCGCCGAGGCCAAGACGCTGCTCGACCTGTGTCCGAGCCTGATCGGCTACTGCCCGTCGTGGCAGGCGTGCACGACCGCGCAGTCCTGCGGCTGCCAGCCGACCTGGGACTGCGCGTAGCAGCAGGACGCGCGAACGCCCCGGCGGGTCGATCCGCCGGGGCGTTCCGCGCGTTCAGACGCAGGTGTCCGTCACGTCGCAGATCGCGAGGCTGAGGAAGCAGGCCGCGCCGACGGTGTAGCAGTCCTTGCTGGCGCAGTCCGGCGTGTTGCCGCCGGCCACCGCGCGCAGCTCGCCGAACGTCAG
Organism: Mycobacteriales bacterium; assembly: GCA_036382875.1. Lineage (GTDB taxonomy): Bacteria > Actinomycetota > Actinomycetes > BP-191 > BP-191 > BP-191. The sequence goes on along the minus strand of DASVPJ010000001.1, from coordinate 11,854 downwards.
CTCGGTGAGCTTCTCGGACTTCAGCGCGAGCGAGCGCTTCATGGGCACCTCCAGGGGTGTCGAGGGGATGCGCCCAGGCTAGCCGAGCTCGTCCATCGCCTTGAGCACGCGCTTCTCCGAGACCGGGAACGCCGTCCGCATCGTCGGCGCGAACAGCCCGACCCGCAGCTCCTCGACCATCCAGCGCACGCGCCACACCGCGTCCTCCCCGCGGCGCGCGGGCGGCAGCGACGCGAGCAGGTCGTCGTACTCGCGTTCCAGCGACTGAACGATCGTGGTGTTGAGGCGGTCGCGCGCGGGGTCGCGCGGGAGGCGGTCGAGCCGGACCTCGACGGCGGCCAGGTACCGCGGCAGGTCGCGCAGCCGCGCCCGGCCGGTCGCCGCGACGAAGCCGTCGAACACCAGCCGGCCGAGCTGCGCGCGCACGTCGTCCGGCAGGTCGGCCCGGTCCGCCACCCGCCGCCAGGCGAGCAGCGCGTCGGCCGCCGCGACGACCACCTCGTACGTCGCGTCGGCGAGCTCGGGACGCACGCGTTCGCGCAGCGCGTCGAACGCCTCCGCCGTCCACGGCAGCTCGTCCACCAGCGAGTCGAGCGCCGCCGTCACGCAGTCGTCCAGCAGCGCGGGGACGGAGGCGTACGGGCCGGTGCCGAGCGCGAGCTTCGCCTGCTTCGGCAGCCGGCCGGCGACGGCGCGCAGCGGGTTGGGCAGCGCCAGCAGGAGCAGCCGCCGGACGCCGGCGCGGTGCGCCGCCGCCTGCTCGGCCGGCGTCGCGAGCACCCGCACGCCGACCGTCGTCCCCTCGTCCACCAGCGCCGGGTAGCCCTGCACGGTGCCGCTCGCGAACGTCCGCGGCACGTCCACCCACGACGTGAGGCCGCGGCGTTCGACGTCACCGGCGGCCGACGACAGCGCCCGCGCGACGGCGGGCCGGACCGCGTCGCGCAGCGCCGCGACGTCCTTGCCCTCCGCGACCGTCCGCCCCGCGTCGTCCACCACCCGCACGGTCATCCGCAGGTGCGGCGGCACCTTCGACCAGTCCCACGCGTCGTACGGCACCACCACGCCCGTCGCCCGCCGCAGCGCGTCGCCGAGCACGTCGAGCAGCGGCCCGGAACGCGGCTCGACGCGGCGCAGCACTTCCGCCGCGGTGTCCGGCACCGGCACGAACGCCATCCGCAGCGACTTCGGCAGCGACCGCAGCAACGCCGTCACGACGTCCTCGCGCAGCCCCGGCACCTGCCACGCCAGGTCGTCGCCGTCGACGCGCGGCAGCAGCGCGATCGGCACGTGCACGGTGACGCCGTCGGCCGGGTCGCCGGGGTCGAACCGGTACGTCAGCGGCAGCCGCAGGTCGCCGCGCACCCACTCGCCCGGGAAGTCCGCGACGTCCACCGACGCGCGCAGCAGCAGCTCGCGCGGGAACGTCAGCAGGTCCGGCCGCTCCCGCCGCGCCTTCTTCCACCACGCGTCGAAGTGCCGGGCCGACACCACGTCGGCGGGCACCCGCTCGTCGTAGAACGCGTAGAGCACCTCGTCGTCCACGACGAGGTCGCGCCGGCGCACCCGGTCCTCCAGGCCGGCGATCTCGTCCAGCAGCGCGCGGTTGGCCGCGAAGAACGCGTGCCGGGTGTCCCAGTCCCCCTCCACCAGCGCGCCCCGGAGGAACAGCTCGCGCGAGACCACCGGGTCGATGCGCGCGTAGTCGACGGTGCGGCCGACGACGAGCGGGATGCCGTACAACGTCACCCGCTCCGTCGCGACGACGGCGCCGCGCTTGCGGTTCCAGCGCGGCTCGCTGTAGCGGCGCACGACGAGGTGCTCGGCGAGCGGCTCGACCCACTCCGGCTCGATGCGCGCGCAGATGCGGCCCCACAGCCGCGACGTCTCGACCAGCTCGGCCGCCACCAGCCACCGCGGCGGCTTCTTGAACAGCCCGCTGCCCGGGAACACCGCGAACCTCGCGCCGCGCGCGCCGAGGTACTCGTTGCGCTCCCCCTCCTTGAGCCCGACGTGCGACAGCAGCCCGGCGAGCAGCGCGGTGTGCACGTCGCGCGGGTCGGCCGGCGGCGCGTCCGGCGCCGACCCGGCGAGGCCGAGGTCGCCGGCGATGCGCTGGAGCTGCCCGTGCAGGTCCTGCCACTCGCGCACCCGCAGGTAGTGGAGGAACTCGCTCTTGCACAGCCGCCGGAACCCGCTGGAGGACAGCGCCTCCTGCCGTTCGGCGACGTGGTTCCAGAGGTTCAGGTACGACAGGAAGTCCGACGTCGGGTCGGCGAACCGCGCGTGCATCGCGTCGGCCTGCTGCTGCTTGTCGGCGGGGCGTTCGCGCGGGTCCTGCACGGTCAGCGCGGCGGCGACGACGAGCACCTCGCGCAGGCAGCGCGCGCGGTCCGCCTCCAGCACCATCCGGCCGAACCTCGGGTCCAGCGGGAGTTGCGCGAGCCGCCGGCCGACCTGCGTCAGGCGCGGCACGCCGCGCGGTGACTCGATCGCGCCGAGCTCGTGCAGCAACGCCACGCCGTCGCGTACCGCACGGCGGTCCGGCGGGTCCACGAACGGGAACTCCTCGACCTGCCCCAGCCCGAGCGCGGCCATCCGCAGCACGACGCTGGCGAGGTTCGTGCGCTGGATCTCCGGGTCGGTGTACTCGGGCCGGGCGAGGAAGTCCTCCTCGGAGTAGAGCCGCACGCAGACGCCCGCGGCGACGCGGCCGCACCGGCCCTTGCGCTGGTTCGCCGAGGCCTGGCTGACGGCCTCGATCGGCAGCCGCTGCACCTTCAGCCGGGTGCTGTAGCGGGAGATGCGCGCGGTGCCGGGGTCCACGACGTAGCGGATGTTCGGGACCGTGAGCGAGGTCTCCGCGACGTTCGTCGCGAGGACGACGCGGCGGCCGGTGGACCGTTCGAAGACGCGGTGCTGCTCGGCGTACGACAGCCGCGCGTAGAGCGGCAGGACTTCCGTGTCTCGGAGATCCAGACGGCGAAGGGCGTCCGCCGTGTCGCGGATCTCCCGCTCGCCGGAGAGGAACACGAGCACGTCGCCCGGCCCCTCGGCCCGCAGCTCCGCGACCGCGTCGACGACCGCCTGCACCGGGTCGGTGTCCTCGTCCGGCGGGCGGTAGCGGACCTCGACCGGGTACGTGCGCCCGCTCACCGTCAGCACCGGCGCGTCGCCGAAGTGCTTCGAGAAGCGTTCGGTCTCGATCGTCGCGCTCGTGATCACGACCTTGAGGTCCGGCCGGCGCGGCAGCAGGCGCTTGAGGTAGCCGAGCAGGAAGTCGACGTTGAGGCTGCGCTCGTGCGCCTCGTCGATGACCAGCGTGTCGTACTGCCGCAGCTCGCGGTCGCTCTGGATCTCGGCGAGCAGCACGCCGTCGGTCATCAGCTTCACGAGCGTGTCGTCGCTCGACCGGTCGGTGAACCGCACCTTGAACCCAACCGCGGTGTCGCTGCCCAGCTCCTCCGCGATGCGGTCGGCGACCGTGCGCGCCGCGATGCGGCGCGGCTGCGTGTGGCCGATCGTGCCGCGCACGCCGCGGCCGAGCTCCAGGCAGATCTTCGGGAGCTGCGTCGTCTTGCCCGAGCCGGTCTCGCCCGCGACGACCACGACCTGGTGCGCGGCGATCGCGGCGGCGATGTCGTCCTTCGCCTGGCTCACCGGCAGCTCGGCCGGGTACGTCACCGCGGGCCGGTTCGCGACCCGGCGGGCGACCCGCTGCTCCGCCCGCTCCACCTCGGCGGCGAGGCGCTCCAGCGGCTCCCGGCCGCCGAGGATCCGCCGGCGCAGCCGGTGCTCGTCGCGCAGCGTCAGGAGGGGGAGCCGTTCGAGCAGCGCGGGGGTGCTCGGCGTGCTCGACATGGCCCGCCCAGCGTAGGTGCGCGGCGACCGCGCCGTCGCGCCCATTCCGTGACCCTGCCGACCCTTGGCGCGGTGTACGGGGCGCGTCACAATGCCGGAACGCCCCCTCCCCCCTCACGGAGCCCAGCATGAAGCTCTCCCTCAAGACCGAACGTCTCGCCGAGCTCACGACCGACGACCTGCACCGGGTCGCGGGCGCGGCGGCCCAGACGCTCGACGGCGGCTGCCTGAGCCTGTTCGGCTGCCAGAGCGTGAAGTTCTGCACCACGGCGATGTCCTGCGGCTGCCAGCCGACCTGGGACTGCGCCTAGCCCACCCCGCTCCACCGGCCCCGCGCGCCCGCGCCGGGCCGGCACCCCCACGTAGCCAGGAGGCCGCGTTGCTCAAGCTCACCCTGAAGACCGAACGCCTCGCCGAGCTCACCACCGACGAGCTGAACGCCGTCGGCGGCGCCGCCCGGATCCCCGCCGTGACGACCGAGATCCGTGAGTGCCTGCACACGGTGTTCGGCTGCACCACCAACATCTACTGCCCGTAACAGGAGACGACCGTGAAGCTCACCCTCAAGACCGAGCGCCTCGCCGAACTCACCCACGACGAGCTGAACCTCGTCGGCGGTGCCGCCGGCATCGAGCAGGCGATCACCAGCCCGCTGCGCGACTGCCTGCGCACGGTGTTCGGCTGCACCACCGCTATGACGTGCCCGTAGCCCGGTAACGCCGTTCCAGCAGGTCGTACACGACCAACCGCTGGACGTCGTGCGCGGCGCGCAGGAGCCGGGCGAGGTGGGCCGCACAGGCCGCCTCCAGCAGACCGGCCGGCGCGCCGCGCAGCACCGGGGCCACCGCGCCCGAACGCTCGTCCAGCAGCGCGGCGAGCGCCGCGTCCGGCTCGCGCAGGTCGCCCCGCCGCGCGCGGTGCACGCGTCCCGCCAGCCGTAGCGCGCGGCTGCCGGACTCGCCGAGGTCCGCCCCGAGCCGGTCGCGCCAGGCGCGCACCGCCGCCGCCCGCGCGGCGACGTCGAGGCCGGCGTCCGCGAGCAGCCGGTCCACCCCCCAGAACGCCGCCCGCCACCGCGCGTCGAGGTCGTCGCCGCCGAGCACCACGCGCAGCGCCGCGACGCTGTCCGCGTGCGCCACCGCGTCGGCCGGCGCCGGCCGGTACGTCTCCACCCGCACGTCCGCGACGCGCCCGTCCGCGACGAGCGGCGCCACGCGTTCGCGCAACGCCGCCAGCAACGCCGCCGCGTCGCCGCGCACCCGGAGCCGCGGGTGCGGCGCGCGGTCGTACCACCACTCCCCCGCGCCCGCGACGAGCGGCGCCACGACGTCGCGCAGCACCGCGTCCGCCGTCGCCGGCCCCGTCACGAGCGTCGCGGCGAGCCACTCGCCGCCCGGCACGACCGCCGGCGCGGGCGGTGCGCGACGCGACGACGCCGCGACGATCGGCGGCGGGCCGTGCAGCGGCAGCACGAAGTCGTGCACGTACGCCCCGCCCGGACCGGCGAGGCAGAGCTCGTCCGGCCCCGGCAGCAGCTCGCGGACGGTGACCTGGTTGGCCCGGCGCGCCTCGTACGCGAGCAGGTCGGCCGCCGCGATCCCGTCGAGGTCGAGGGGCAGCTCCTGCGCGCCGAGCGTCACCCAGCGCGGCACGGCCCACCGCTCGCGCAGGCGCTGGAGGGCGGCGTAGCGCTCGGCCGTCGTCCGCGCGCGGGTCAGCGGCCGCAGCTCCATGCTGAACCACCGCCACCGCGCCCGGGACAGCACCAGCCGCCCCACGACGACGCGCGGCAGGAACGGCGCCGACTCGACCGACCCCCACGACCAGCGCAGGTCCGCGGCGACGCCGTGCTCCTGCACCGCGCCGAGGAACCGGTACAGCGGCAGCGGGCTGGCCAGCCAGGTGTGCGGCGCGGACAGCCGCGGCAGCACCTCGCGGCCGGACTGGTCGCGCAGCACGGTCCGGCCGTCCACCACCGACACCGTGAGGTCGCCCGGCGGGATCGCGCGCGGCGCGGCGGGCGCGGCGAGCACCGGGATCTCGGTGCCGCGCAGCGCCGGGCGGGCGGCGACGTTGCCGGCGCGGCGTTCGGGCAGGTGCACCACCTCCGCGAACGTCACGTCCGCCCGCTCCTCCTCGGCCGCGACGTGCCGCCGGGCGAGGGCGTCGAGCCCCTCGTCCAGCGGCGCGAACCGGCTGAACGCCGCCACGGCGTTCGGTCCCGTCACCTCGTGCACGACGAGCCGGAACTCCCCCGCCGCCACCGCCTCCGCCGACCGGGCGGCGATCGTCGCGCGCAGCGCCATCGACGGCGGCAACGGCTTCGGCCGCTGGTTGCGCAGCGAGTGCAGCTCGTGCCCCGGCGGCTCCAGCTCGATCGCGCCGGCCCGCAGCGTGCGCGAGAGCAGGTCCACGAGGTGGTGGTCGATCGGCGTCCACGGCGGCCCGTCCGTCGACGGCGCCGGGTTGAACCCGCGCAGCAACGGCGCCCCCGCCACCGCGGCCGCCGGCGGCGCCCCGAAGCCGATGCCGCGCTCCTGGTCGAGCACCTCGAGCAACGGCGTCTCCGCGTCGCCGTAGCGGGCGGCGTACGCGTCGGCGAACGCCGCGAGCTCGCCGTCCAGCGCGGTCTCGCGCTGCAGCCGGTGCAGCAGGTCCACCGCGCGGTACGCCTCCGCGAGCACCTCGTCGCCGAGCACGAACGTCCCCGGCCGCGCGGCGTCGACGTGCACCGCCCGGTCGCGCGGCGCGCCGGTCTCCGCCCGCACCGCGGCCACCGCCGCGCGCACCGTCGCCGCGGACGGCGCCTCCGCCAGCGCGCGCAGCGGCCCCGCCGCGACGCGCGGCAGCGGCTCCCCGGTGACGAGCGGCACCGCCGGCACGAGGAGCTGCGCCGCGACCAGCTCGCGGACGAACGCCGCCGCGTCGGCGAACGCCACCTCCTCGCCCACCAGCACCCGCGCCAGGTCGTCCAGCGACGCGCCGCCCCCCGCGGCGTCGAGCACCGCGCGCACCGCCTCGTCCTCCTCCACGGCGAGCGGGTGGTACGCGACCGACGCGCCGGCGGGGACGCGTTCGACCAGGCGCAGCCGGCCGGCCGCGGTGTGCAGCGTGGAGTTCGGGACGTACGCCGCCGCCTCGGTCCGCGACAGCAGCAGGTCGGCGGCGCCGAGGTCGAGCCGCGCGCGCACCCGCAGGCCGGCGGCGAGCGCGTACGCCGGCGCGCCCTCGACCGAGCCGCTCCCGCACGACGCGAACAGCCCGAACGGCACCGGCCGCCCGGCCATCCGCAGCAGGTAGCCGACGAGCCCGCGCGGCGCGGGCGCGCCCTCGTCGCGGGACAGCGCGTCGTCCAGGTCGGGCGACGCGAGCGCGACCGCCGCGCGCACCACGTCGTCCGCCACGATCCGGCGGACCGCCGCGTCGAGGTGCGCCCGGTCCCGCGCGACGGCGGCGTCGAGGTCGTCGCCGCTCGCCCACGCCTCCCGCGCGGCGCCGCCGGTCAGCGAGCCGACCGTCGCGAACGGCAGCAGCGGCGCGCGGAACGCCACCCCTCCCGAGTGCGCGACCACTACCGCGCGACCGCCGTCAGGACGTTGGACGACGCCTCCGACCGCACCGCGCCCGAGCCGTCGGTCATCGGCGCCAGGCGGTCGGCCGCGCGCGCGACGAGCGACCGGTAGCCGTCGCCGTCCAGCGCGCGCACCCGGTCGGCGACCGACGCGGCGGCGAGCGTCGCGACGACCTGCGCGGCGCCGCCCTCGAACGTCACGGGAAGTCGTTCGGCGCTCACCCGCACCTCGGCGAACCCGGCGTCGGCCGCGAGCGTCGCGAGCGCGTCGGGGTCGGTGTAGCCCCACGGGCCGTTCGCGTAGAGGGCGGCCGCGTCGTCGCCGAGCACGTCGCCGACCGCGCCGCGCAGCGCGTCGAAGAACGGCGACTCCTCGATGCCCCGCCACACCGCGATCCCGAGCCGCGCGCCCGGCCGCGCCGCGCGGCGCAGCTCCCGCAGTGCCGCCGCCTTGTCGGGGAAGAACTGCACGCCCTGCTGGCAGGTGACCACGTCGTACGACTCGTCCGCGACGTCGAGCGCGTCGGCCGGCGACTCGACGTACGCCACGTCGCCGCCCTTCGACCGGGCGATCGCCAGCATCGCCGGGGAGAGGTCCACGCCGGTGACGCGCCCGCCCGGCGCGACCCGCGCCGCCGCGAGCCGCGCGACGGTGCCGGGGCCGCAGGCGACGTCGAGCACCGCGTCGCCGGGCCGCGGGTCCACGCGGTCGAGCAGCAGCTCGGCCCACGGCGTGAACAGCCGGGGCACGAACACGTCGTCGTAGACGCCCATCCCGTCCGCCGACGCGGACGCGAACGACGCGCTCCACCGGTCGCCTGCCGTCATCCGCCCTCCCTCTCCGGCGCGCAGGCTACGCCGGACGCGCGACCGCCCGCCGGGCGTGCGCCGGGCGGGCGGTCGGGACGAACGGGTCGGGCTACTCCGGCGGCGGGAGGCAGCCGTACAGCGGGATGGTCGGGATGTGGCAGTACTGCAGCGTGTTGCACCACTGGGTGATCTGGTAGCCGCCGCCGACCTCGCCGAGCTCGGTCGCGGTGAGCTCGGCGAGCTCCTCGCGGTGCAGGTTCAGGGAGCGCTTCATGGGACTCCTTCGTCCGGGGGCCGCGCGGGCAGGTGCCACGGCGCCGCTGTGTTCGCCCCCGCCCGCCGGGTCTCCTGCCGCGCCCGCCGGCGGCGGGTACCGTCGGAGGCGTGACGCCGGAGGAGCTCGCCGACCTCGCGCACCTGCGCCGGGCCCGCGACCTGATGGACCGCGAGTACGCGCGGCCGCTCGACGTGCCGGCGATGGCGCGCGCCGCGCTGATGTCGCCGGCGCACTTCTCGCGGAAGTTCCGCGCGGCCTACGGCGAGACGCCGTACTCGTACCTGATGACGCGCCGCATCGAGCGGGCCAAGGCGTTGCTGCGGCAGGGCATGTCGGTCACCGACACCTGCTTCGCCGTCGGCTGCACGTCGCTGGGGTCGTTCAGCGCGCGGTTCCGGGAGATCGTCGGCGAGTCGCCGTCGCGCTACCGCGCGCGCGGCCACCGCGACCTCGAGGCCGTGCCGCCGTGCGTCAGCAAGGTGGCCACCCGGCCGCGCCGCTCGGCCACCGCCTGAGCCGGCCGGTCCCGCCAGCAGCCGAGCAGGATCGGAGAAGCGCGCGACCGCCCGCACCTCGTACGGTCCCTGCATGGCCGTCACCGTCTCCACGATGTTCATCCCCGTCCACGACCCCGACGAGGCGCTCGCGTTCTACCGCGACGCGCTCGGCCTCGAGGTGCGCAACGAGGTCACCGCCGGCGACCTGCGCTGGGTCACCGTCGGCGCCCCCGGGCAGGACGTCGACGTCGTGCTGTTCCCGCCGCACGGCGGCCGCTCGCAGACCGAGGGCGACGCGCTGCTCCGGCTCGTCACGCAGGGCTCCATCCAGGCCGCGATCTTCCGCGCCGACGACCTCGACGCGACGTTCGAGCGGGTCCGCGCGTCCGGCGCCGAGGTGCTCGCCGAGCCGGCGTCGCAGCCGTGGGGCGTGCGCGACTGCGCGTTCCGCGACCCGTCCGGCAACCTCGTCCGGATCGCGCAGGCGTGACCGCGCACCCGGCCGACGGCCACGACCTGATCCGCGTCCACGGCGCGCGCGAGAACAACCTCAAGGACGTCAGCGTCGAGCTGCCGAAGCGGCGGCTCACCGTGTTCACCGGCGTCTCCGGGTCCGGCAAGAGCTCGCTCGTGTTCGGCACCATCGCCGCGGAGTCGCAGCGGCTGATCAACGAGACGTACAGCGCCTTCCTCCAGGGCTTCATGCCGACGCTCGCCCGGCCCGACGTCGACCTGCTCGACGGGCTGACGACCGCGATCGTCGTCGACCAGGAGCGCCTCGGCGGCGACGCCCGCTCCACCGTCGGCACCGCGACGGACGTCAACGCGATGCTGCGCATCCTGTTCAGCCGGCTCGGCGAGCCGTACGTCGGCCCGCCGAGCGCGTTCGCGTTCAACGTCCCCTCGGTGCGCGCCAGCGGCGCGATCACCGTCGAGCGCGGCAACCGCAAGGCCGTGAAGGCGACGTTCACCCGGCTCGGCGGGATGTGCCCGCGCTGCGAGGGCCTCGGCTCGGTCACCGACTTCGACCTGTCCGCGCTGTACGACGACACCAAGTCGCTCAACGAGGGCGCGCTCACCGTCCCCGGTTTCAGCGCCGACGGCTGGTACGGCCGCATCTACAACGGCAGCGGCTTCCTCGACCCGGACAAGCCGATCCGCAAGTACACGAAGAAGGAGCTGCACGACCTGCTCCACAAGGAGCCGACGAAGATCAAGGTCGACGGCATCAACCTGACGTACGAGGGGCTCGTCCCGCGCATCCAGAAGTCGATGCTGTCGAAGGACGTGGACTCGCTGCAGCCGCACGTCAGGGCGTTCGTGGAGCGGGCCGTGACGTTCACGACCTGCCCGGAGTGCGAGGGGACGCGGCTCGCCGAGCACGCGCGTACCTGCACCATCGGCGGCGTCAGCATCGCCGACGCGTGCGCCATGCAGATCACCGACCTCGCGGCGTGGGTGCGCGGGATCGCCGACCCTTCCGTCGCGCCGCTCGTGGAGGCGCTGCGGCAGACGCTGGAGTCGTTCGCCGAGATCGGGCTCGGCTACCTCTCGCTCGACCGGCCCACAGGGACGCTGTCCGGCGGCGAGGCGCAGCGCACGAAGATGGTGCGCCACCTCGGGTCGTCGCTGACCGACGTGACGTACGTCTTCGACGAGCCGACCGCGGGGCTGCACCCGCACGACGTACGGCGGATGAACGACCTGCTGCTCCGCCTGCGCGACAAGGGGAACACGGTCCTCGTCGTCGAGCACGAGCCCGAGACGATCCTCGCCGCCGACCACGTCGTGGACCTCGGCCCCGGCGCCGGCACCGAGGGCGGGACGGTCTGCTACGACGGCCCGGTGAAGGGCCTGCGCAAGAGCGGCACGGTCACCGGCAAGCACCTGGACGACCGGGCGACGCTCAAGGACGGCGTCCGTACGCCGACCGGCGTGCTCGAGGTCCGCGGCGCGAGCGAGCACAACCTGCGCGACGTGGACGTGGACGTGCCGCTCGGCGTGCTCGTCGTCGTCACGGGCGTCGCGGGCTCCGGCAAGAGCTCGCTCGTGCAGGGCTCGATCGCCGGGCGCGAGGGCGTCGTGGCCGTGGACCAGGCACCGATCCGCGGCTCGCGGCGGAGCAACCCGGCGACGTACACCGGCCTGCTCGAACCCGTGCGCAAGGCGTTCGCCAAGGCCAACGGCGTGAAGCCGGCGCTGTTCAGCGCGAACTCCGAGGGCGCCTGCCCGACCTGCAACGGCGCCGGCGTCGTGTTCACGGACCTCGCGATGATGGCGGGCGTCGCGTCGACCTGCGAGGAGTGCGAGGGGCGGCGGTTCCAGGCGTCGGTGCTGGAGTACCGGCTCGGCGGCCGCGACATCAGCGAGGTGCTGGCGATGCCGGTCGCGGAGGCGCTCGGCTTCTTCGCCGACGGCGAGGCGGCGACGCCGGCCGCGCACGCGATCCTCGAACGCCTCGCCGACGTCGGCCTCGGGTACCTCACGCTCGGCCAGCCGCTCACGACGCTCTCCGGCGGCGAGCGCCAGCGGCTCAAGCTGGCGACGCACCTCGGCGAGCCGGGCGGCGTGTACGTCCTCGACGAGCCGACGACCGGCCTGCACCTCGCCGACGTGGACCAGATCCTCGGGCTGCTCGACCGGCTCGTGGACGCCGGCAAGTCGGTGGTCGTGGTCGAGCACCACCTCGCCGTCATGGCGCACGCCGACTGGATCATCGACCTTGGCCCCGGCGCCGGGCACGACGGCGGGCGGGTGGTGTTCGAGGGGACGCCCGCCGACCTCGTCGCCGCGCGGTCCACCGTGACCGGCGAGCACCTCGCCGAGTACGTCTCCTAG